>JAGRCC010000073.1 GCA_020433785.1 Anaerolineae bacterium | reverse complement strand
CCATCTTCGAGCCGGTCTGGAACCGCCGCTACATCGATAACGTTCAGATTACCGTGGCCGAAACGGTCGATGTCGATGAGCGGGCCGGCTACTATGATCAAGCCGGGGTGCTGCGCGATATGTTTCAAAACCACCTGCTCCAACTACTGGCGCTGGTGACGATGGAGCCGCCGGCCTCGCTCAACGCCGACGCCATCCGCAATGAGAAGGCCAAGGTCCTCAGCGCCATCCAGCCGATTCCGCTGGAAAACGCGGTGCGGGGCCAATACGCCGGCTACCGCGACGCCAAGGGCGTTGACCCCAACTCGCAAACGGCCACCTACGCGGCGCTCAAGCTGTTCATCAACAACTGGCGCTGGAAGGGCGTGCCGTTCTACCTACGCTCCGGCAAGACCATGCCGGAGAAAACCAGCGAAATCACCATCCAGTTCCAGGCCCCACCCGACATCATGTTCAACCTGAACCAGCACGACGGCTTTACGCCCAACACCCTGGCCATTTGCGTCCAGCCGGACGAGGGCATGCACCTCAAGTTCGAAGCCAAAGTCCCCGACGCCAACGAGTCGCGCTCGGTGGATATGGATTTCCATTACCGCGACGCCTTCAAAGGCGTATCGCTGCCCGACGCCTATGAGCGGCTGCTGCTCGATGCCATTCGCGGCGACGCCTCGCTCTTTGCCCGCAGCGACGAGATCAAACTGGCCTGGAAGCTGATCGACCCGATTATCCAGGCCTGGCAATCGGGCAACGCGCCGCCGCCGGCGGACTACGAGCGCAACAGTTGGGGGCCAGCTGAGGCGGATGAACTGTTGGCCCGGGCCGGCCATTCGTGGGGACTGGGCTGCCAGCATTAGAATTGAGAATGAAGAATGAAGAATGGAGAAAAGGAGAGTGGAGGGCTGACACGGTATGGAAATTCTTGAAAATATAGAAGCGTGGCAGGCAGGGTACGAGCAGGGGTGGCTGGCTCATTATCAGGCAACCGGGGAAACGAATTGGAAGATCTATGTACGGCCCAAAAACAGCCAAGCGCCGGCGGGGCCGGGAATTGAGTTGAGCCGGAGCCGGCTGGCGCTGATTAGCTCCGCCGGAAGTTACCTCAAAGCCGGCCAGGAACCGTACGACGCGGAGAACCCTCTGGGGGATTACACCATCCGCACCTATCCGTCATCGACGCCGTTTGAGGCGATGGCCTACGCCCACACCCACTATGATCACGCCGCCGTCAACGCCGACCCGCAAGTGCTGCTGCCGCTGCGTCACCTGGAAGCTATGGTCCGCGAAGGCCTTATCGGCGAGTTAGCGCCGTCGGTGATCAGTTTTCACGGCTACCAGCCCGATGTCACCCGCGTGGTCAATGAGACCGTTCCGGCCATTGTGGCGGCGGCCCAAGCCGAGCAGATCGACGGCGCGCTGCTGATACCGGCTTGACCGCTGTGCGCCCAGTCCGTGGGACTGATTGCCAGAGCGTTGGAGATGGCCGGTATCGCCACCACCCTGACCACCTGGATCGCCGGGGTGACGCGGCTGACCGCGCCGCCGCGCGGCACATTCACCCAGCTAGCGCGCGGCTCGACCGCGGGCAACCGGCACGATGCAGCCCAACAGCGGCGGGTGCTGGAGGCAACGCTGGCCCTGCTGGCTCAGGCTGCGCCGGTCGAGCTGGTTAGGCTGCGGGAAGAAGCGGCCGGCTAAAACAGCCATAGCCTTGGTTCGTAGTGATGGCTTTAGCCATTGCCGGATAGCACCGCTAAAGCGGTTACTATGAACTAAGGCACTCCTACCTCTGATGTATTTGTTATTACCAGCGACTGTAAGGGTTAGTGACCAAATTGGCGTTGTAGTAGCGCGGATCGTGGGTAACTTCCTGGCCAACCCAGGCCGGTTTGGTAAAGGGCTGGTCCTCGCTGTCCAGTTCCAGCTCGGCCATGATTAAGCCGTCGTTTTCGCCGGAGAATTCGTCCACTTCCCACAGGTGCTGCTCAAACTCAACTTTGTAGCGCGTCTTCTCAATCAGCGGGCCTTCGCAGAATTGCAGCAGTTGGTGGGCTTCTTCAACCGGAATCTCATATTCGAATTCGGCGCGGGTCGCGCCCTGGGTTGCGCCTTTGATGGTCAGGTAACCCTTGGCCCCGGCCACCCGCACGCGGACGATCTTGGCTTTGGTGTTGACGATGTAGCCCTGGCGGTAATCCGTGCCGGCCGGCCGGACCTCGCGCCAGAGGGCTTCATCGACTAAGAACTTGCGCTCGATTTCTTGGCCCATAGGGGCTGCCTCCTGTAAAAATAAGTTCCGGAGTGTCAAAGTTTACTTTGGCCTTACCTGGATGACAAAGCAAGCTTTGTCGCTCCTTCCATTCTTCTTGTTAGTGTGACTATCTCTACGCCGGGTCCGGGGCTAGCGCTTCGGCCTCGGCGTCTGAATAAGCCTTACGGGCGTCGCCGGCGGGAACGGCCATGACCAGCAGGTAAGCGGTAAGGGTGGCCAAAATAACCATCGGGATCAGCTCCTGCTGGGTGAGCACGCTAATTAACAGGATAACGGAAATGGGCATCCGCATCAGTGCTCCGCCGATGCCGGCCATTAAGCCTACCACCGCGACACTAACCGGCACGGCCGGCACCATCAGATTTATGGCCACCCCCAGCGTCCCCGCCGAAAACAGGATCGGAAAGATAAAGCCACCGGGAAAGCCGGTGTTCATACACAGGCTCAGGGTAAAGAGTTTTAAGAAGGCCAGCAGGATGAGGACCACGATACCGATTTCGGCCCCGTTGTGAATGACCTCCTCAATTTCATGTTCGCCGGAAAACATCGTCAACGGAAACAGAGCCCCGACCAGACCGAAGCCCAGGCCGCCGACCGTCGTTTTCAGAACCGGATAGGTCGACAGCGGTTCGACCAATCGGCGCGTCGTAGTATGGATCAGTTTGAAGATAAAGGCCAGCCCCAGCCCCAACACCCCGAAGATAATGGCATCGATGAGAAAGACCGGTCGCAGCCCGGCATAATCTTCAAACCGTAAAAGCCCGACCATCGGGCTGCCGACGATGTTGGAGAAGATCAGAAAACCGACCAGGGAGGCGCTGAGCGCAGGAATGAGCAGGGTGTACAGGGGAAACGTCAACAGACTGGTAAACTCGATGGTCATAAAGGCGCTGCCCACAGGGCTGCTAATCAGGGCCCCAAAGGCAGCCGAAACACCTGACAGCGCCACAATACGGGTTTTTTCGACGCTGTATTTCAGACGCTCGGCCAGCCAGGTACTCATCCCGCCGCCTAAATGGGCCAGCGGCGCTTCCGGCC
>JAGRCC010000869.1 GCA_020433785.1 Anaerolineae bacterium | reverse complement strand
ACGATGAACGGTTCACTATCACGCTGGTCGAGCGTTTTGGCGGTTTGAGCTTACACTTTAACTTTTACGACTGGCTGATATTGGCCTTCCGCCCGCCCGAGCTGGCCCAAAAACGAATCCGGCTGCCCCTGCTCGTCGATCAAGCGCCATTCGGCAAAAGTTTCATCGAGTACGAGTTCGAGCAAGACCCCGTCGAGCCACCCATCGCCGCTTACGGCGTACCGCTCGATCAAGTCCAAAATGAGTCTGACGATTTCCAGGTCGTTTACGCAGAAACCCTTCAACATATCGCTCACCGCTTTGAAACGAAATCTCCACCCCCTCGCTCCCCTCACCACCGTCCCGACATCGCCCAAGCCGTTTTTGATCAGGCTATTCGTCTCAAATTATTAACCGAAGACGAATCCGCGCCACCCAATAGAATTGAGAATAGTGAATTGAGAATTGAGAAAGCTTCACCTCCCACCCCCCAATTATCAATTGTCAATTATCAATTATCAATTACTAACCCACCCTACCCCCTCGCCCAACTCGCCGCCGACACCGGCCTGCCCGAAGCCGAGCTTACCCGCTGGCTGCGAGCGATCGACCGCAAAAAGCAGGTAGTGCTCTACGGCCCGCCGGGAACGGGCAAAACCTATGTGGCCGAGCGGCTGGCCCGGCATCTGATCGCGGGCGGCGATGGCTTCACCGAGTTTGTCCAATTTCACCCGGCCTACGCCTACGAAGATTTCATGCAAGGACTGCGTCCTCAGGCGCTCCCGGACGGCGGGCTGGCTTACCCGCTGGTGCCGGGTCGGTTTTTGGACTTTTGCGATCAGGCCAGGACAAGGCAAGGTATTTGCGTGCTGATTATCGATGAGATCAACCGCGCCAACCTGGCTCGCGTTTTTGGAGAATTGATGGTTCTGCTAGAATATCGGGACAAGACAATCCCGCTGGCCGGCGGTGGTCAGCTCAGCGTCCCGCACAATGTTCGTCTCATCGGCACCATGAACACCGCCGACCGCTCTATCGCGCTGGTCGATCACGCCTTGCGCCGGCGGTTTGCTTTCATCGCCCTGCACCCCAACTTCGACATCCTGCGCCATTACCATCACCAATATCAAACCAATTTCCCGGTCGAGCGGCTAATCGCCGTGCTGAGCCGCCTCAACCGGCGCATTGGCGATCCCCACTTTGAAATCGGCATCACCTACTTTCTGCTCCCTCATCTGCGGAATGACATCGAAGATATCTGGCGCATGGAGATCGAGCCGTATCTGGAAGAGTTTTTCTTCGATCAGCCGGACAGCGTCGATGAATTCCGGTGGGAACAGGTGGGGAGAGAGATATTAGGCAATGATGAATAATGAATGATGATTGATGAAGTAAGGAATAGTCGTTGTTTTAATTCGAGGGAATTTTGTTGATGACGGTTGGGTCGAAAATTATTGAGTTAACCGAATATGAGCGAACGACACTCGACCGGGGGGTGCTGCCGTTGGAGGTCGGTGAGGCGCTGTGGCGGGGGTATGGGCGGCAGGTTAGTGTCGCGTTTCCGGATCCGACCACGGGCTATCGCTGGCAGATGACGCCGCTCGGTTGGGTGGGACATATCCCGTTGACGTCGGAGATTCAGTTTGCCCTTCAGCCCAAAGTGCCGCTGAGTAATCTTTTCCGGATGCTGGCCTATGCCTACCGGCTCGATCCTGAATGGTTGAAGGGACTGGTCGAGTGCCAATCGTTGGCGGAATTTTATGAGCAATTAGCCCTGATATTGGCCCAGCGAGTGCTGGATCGCAGTCGCAAAGGCTTTTACCGCAGCTATGTCTCGCAGACCGAACCGCTGCCTTACATCCGGGGGCGGCTCGATGTAGCTCAGGCGATTCGCGCGCCGGGCCGGGTCAACCACGACTGTCACTTTCACGATCACACCGCCGATATCGAGGACAACCAGATTCTGGCTTGGACTCTGCGCCGAATTGCTCGCAGTGGTCTCTGCTCGGAACGCGTGCTGCCGACGATCCGGCGAGCCTACCGGTCGATGCAGGGACTGGTGACCGTGCAGCCCTTTGCTCCTGACGTATGCGTAAACCGGCTCTACCATCGCCTCAACGACGATTACAAGCCGTTGCATGCGCTCTGTCGCTTTTTCTTAGAACAGAGCGGCCCGACTCACGCGCTCGGCGATCGGACGATGCTGCCGTTTTTGGTCGATATGGCTCGGCTGTACGAGTTGTTTGTGGCCGCGTGGCTCACCGCTCACTTGCCCGATACACTGCGGTTAAAAATTCAGGAACGGGTGACGATCGGTCAATCGCGTCAGCTGAAATTTGACATCGACCTGGTCTTGTACGAAGCTAACAGCGGCGCGGCCTGGTGCGTGCTGGATACTAAGTATAAAGCGCCCGTCAGCCCAGCCAACGATGATATTTTTCAGGCGGTGACTTACGCCGAGGCCAAAGACTGCCGCCATGCGGTGCTGGTTTATCCCACGCCCCCGGCTCATCCGCTCGACGAAACAATCGGGCAGATACGGGTACGGAGTTTGACCTTCGGCCTGGACGGCGATTTAGAGCAGGCAGGGTATAAGTTTTTGGCCGCTTTATCAATCTTTGATACCAATAGAGCAAATTAATTGGAGCGACAAAGCTTGCTTTGTCAGTCAAAGTAAACTTTGTTGCCCCCTCTACAGTTCTGGGGAATTTATGGCCGGCTACTCAAAACGAACCCTGGCGGCTAAACTCGGGCTCAAACCCGGTCTAACCGTCTATCTGGTCAATCCGCCGGAAAACTATGGGGATACACTCGGCCCGCTGCCGGAGACGATCAGGTTCGTCGCGCCGCCGGAGATGGCCATTAACATCATACAATTTTTTACTAAATCCCGGCTCGAATTGGAAGCTCTATTCCCCCGGCTCAAAGTAGTCATGGCCATCGATGGGATGCTGTGGATTTCGTGGCCCAAGAAAGCCTCAAAAGTCGAAACCGACCTCGATGAAGCTATCGTCCGCGAGATTGGGCTGGCTAACGGCCTGGTCGATGTCAAAGTTTGCGCCGTAGATGAAATCTGGTCGGGTCTTAAGTTTGTGTATCGATTGAAGGATAGGGAGTAATATCATGACAAATCAAACATCTTCTCTGACGCAAGTGCCCGGTTTTCGCGCGGTGGGCGTCACCTGCGGTCTCAAGGTTTCCGGCAATCCCGATTTGGCGCTGGTGCTGGCCGATCGACCTTGCGCCGCCGCCGCCGTATTTACTACCAACAGCTTTAAAGCCGCGCCGGTTGTCTACGACATGGCCTTAATGGAGCGCTCGGCCAGGGCGCTGCGGGGAGTGGTGATCAATGCGGGTAACGCCAACGCCGTCACCGGCGAGCAGGGGCTGCGCGATGCCGAACAGATGGCCCGGCTGGTCGAGTCGGCCTGCCATTTGCCCGCCGATACCGTATTCGTGATGAGCACCGGCGTTATCGGCGATCCGATGCCAATGGACAAAGTAGAACAGGGCATCCGGCTGGCGAGCGATCTGATCGGAACCGAGGCCGGCGGACAAGGGCAGGCGGCGGCTCAGGCCATTATGACCACCGACCTGGTTCCGAAAGAGGCGTTTGAGCAGACGACGATTGGCGGGCAAACAGTCAGTCTGGGCGGGATGGCCAAGGGCAGCGGCATGATCCATCCTAACATGGCCACGATGTTGTCGGTGATTGTGACCGACGCCGCCATCGAGGCCGCGTTGCTCAAAGAAGCGCTCAAGCAGGCGGTGAGCCGCTCTTTTCACCGCTTAACGGTTGACGGCGACACCAGCACCAACGATACGGTGCTGCTGCTGGCTTCCGGACAGGCCGGCCACCCCACGATTGAACCAAAATCGCCGGAGTTTGAGACATTCGTGAGGGCGCTAACCCGGCTCTGTACCCGGTTGGCCAAAGCCATCGCGCGGGATGGTGAAGGGGCCACCAAGTTAGTCGAAATCATCGTGCGCCGCGCCGTGAGCGAGGGCGAAGCCGAAACTGCGGCGAAGACCATCGCTACTTCACCGCTGGTCAAAACCGCTCTGTTTGGTAATGATCCCAACTGGGGACGCGTCCTGGCCGCATTGGGCCGCAGTGGGGTACTGCTCTATCCGGCCCGGGTGTCGCTGTGGCTGGGCGATTTTCAGCTGCTGCACAACGGCGAACCGGTGCCCTTGGATGACGTCGCCGCTCACGACTGGCTGGCCGAAGCGGACGAGGTCAAATTGGTGGTCGATCTGGATGTGGGTCAAGCCGAAGCCGCCGTTTGGACCTGCGACTACTCTTACAAATATATCGAAATCAACGCCGAGTATCATACCTAATAACGGTTTTTCATTATCAATAGACAGCATCCTGAGAGGGTTAACCCTTATCAAGGGGTGCATTGTTGTCTAGTAATTATTCATCATTCATCGTTCATCAAGCATCATTCCCACAGGTGACTGCAATGACCACAGTGAAAATTATGTATTGGCAAGATATCCCCTGCACTGTGCGCGCCGAGGCCGGGCGACGACAGCGCATTTCGCGCCAACTGCCCGATATCTACATGGCCGTGATCGATGCCATCGCGATGAAAGAAGGCTTGATCGGCTCGGATGAATACCAGAACCAATTCCACTGGGGCGAAGCCGAAGAGCGATCAGGATCACCGGAAGAAGTGGCTGACGCTGTTGTGGCCGAAGTGCTGGCCAATTACCCCAAATCCTGGCTGATCGAACGCGGCAGACAAGCCGGGGCCGCGCTCGACGAATCGACAGCCGGATAGATTTACCCCCATACGATTCCTATACGATAACAGGACAGTTAGACTATTGTCATTGCCTTCTTAACATGCTACCTTCATTATATCTGCACACTTACCTTGCGTAACCAAAGTAAAGTGGCTATTTCAACTTGTATTTGTCGGGGAAGCATTATCATGATATCTAACGTCCTGGGCAGCAGATCATCTATCCTTACAATTCAACTACGAGGAACTTTATGCTGCTGAAGTTATGGGGAGCGAGAGGCTCTATTCCGGCGCCGCTCAAACCGGAGCTAGTCACTCAAAAAATTATTAAGGCCCTAACCTGGGCCGGCCAACAAAAAATTGACCTTTCTGATATATCAGCCGTTAAGGCCTTTGTCGATCAACTTTCATTTGATGGGGCAACCGTGGGCGGCAACACCACCTGTATTACCATCGAGTGCGGCAGCGATCTGCTGATTTTTGACGCCGGGTCCGGTATTCGGGAACTGGGCGACTATTTGATGAATACCCGCAATGAGCACGCCCAGCGATTGGGTTTTTGCCGGGGCAAGGGGCATGCTCATCTCTTTTTTACGCATACCCACTGGGATCATATCCAAGGGCTGCCTTTTTTTACCCCGCTGCACGTCCCCGGCAACAGTTTTGACATCTATCACATCCACGATCACGTCCCGCAAACTCTAGCTAAACAAATGGAAGCGACGGTCTTTCCGTTGAGCTTTGACCAGATCCGCGCCAAGCTGAATTTTCATCAACTGAAAGAGGGTCAACTCCTCAAAATCGGCGAGGCGATGATCAGTAACACCGAGCTAAAGCATCCCGGCAAAGCCTATTCTTTCCGGATCGAAGCCGATAACGCCATTGCCGTTGTCGCCACGGACGCCGAGTATCGCAGCCTGGACAACCTCGATACGCTCAAATACCGGAATTTTTACGCCAATGCCGATGTGTTGATCTTCGATACGATGTTCTCCGTTCGCGAGTCGTTTGTCAAACAAGATTGGGGCCACAGTTCGGCCTTAATTGGGGCCGATATCGCCGCCGAGTCAAACGCCAAGCGGCTGGTCCTCTTTCATCACGATCCCTCCACCACCGACTCGGAACTCATGCAGATCAAGCGAGAAACGGAAGAGTATCTCCACAGCCAGGGCCATTCAATCGAGGTGGTGGTGGGTCAGGAGGGCTGGGAAATCGAACTCAAAAACCCCACGCTCAAAACCGACTTTCACATTACTGAGCGAGCCAAAAATGGCGTGGTCTTTCTCACCTTGTCGGGAAAATTTGGTGGGCAGGCCACCGACCGGTTCCGGAAGCATCTGGCGCGCAGCCTGCAAACGCACCA
>JAGRCC010000868.1 GCA_020433785.1 Anaerolineae bacterium | reverse complement strand
TGGTCAATATGGCTCGGAAAACCGGTAAGTTAAGCCTCAATGACCAGACTGACCAAGGTGCAATGTTGCACTTTAAGGATGGTCGTCTAATCCATGCAACAAATAATGCAGATGAGGGTCACCTGGCTGCAATGTTGTATAAGGTAGGCAAACTCACTGAGGAACAGGTTAATGTTATAAAAAAGCAGTATAACGGTTCCTCAGATAGAGTTATGGGCAAATACCTGATGGATGCGCGCCTGGTATCCAGGGCTGATATTGTCCAAGGGGTAAAAGATTATATGCTCAATATTGTGTATGATCTTTTTACTTGGAATGACGGTACCTTTTTGTTTGAGCAGGACATTTTACCGGCTAAAGATAGAATCACGGTTCCGCTCAACCTTGACAATGTGATTTTAGAGGGTAGCCGGCGGATTCAAGAGGCCGTTGTTCTACAAGATGAACTGCCCGACCTATCCACCATCGCCCTTAAAATTACCGATAAGCCGCTGCGCGATGTAAAACTAACTCAAGACGATTGGCGAGTTATCTCGCATATTCATCCTCGCAACTCTGTTAAACAAATCGCCCAAAATAACAACATGGATGAGTTTCAGATTAGAAAGATTGTTTACGGTATGTTGCAAGCAGGAATTGTTGAGTTGATCCGTCCAGAAGGTTTGCAACAAAAGCGTGCCAAACCACCTGTCTCGCGCAGGGGTAAGAAAGTGGCCGCTCAGTCTCCCGCTGAAAAGCGAAGTGTTGTGACCAAGCTTATCGATAGAATTAAGCGAATCTAATATTGCTTGCCTTCTGTAGATAAATATGTTGCCAACTCTACTCGACCTTAGAGACTAATCCTACCCACGACTAGTATCAAGCCCTTAGTAACCTTTAAAGTTCTTTCCGAGGTAAGTCAATCCGATGCAAACCGTAAAGATGGTGATCACAGGCCCTTTTAGTGCCGGAAAAACTGAATTTATTCAGAGTGTCAGTGAAATTGATGTAGTGGCGACGGAGCGAAAAATATCCAGTGACGCGGAACGGGTTAAAGAAGACACCACCGTAGCCATGGATTTTGGCCGCATTACCGTAGATGATGATCTGGTGCTTTATTTATTTGGGACACCCGGTCAACGCCGTTTTGATTTTATGTGGGAAATTTTGTCGGAAGGCATGCTGGGTTTTGTGGTGCTGGTCGATAGTGTCCGGCCTGAAACATTTCGTGAAGCCCGTCATATTTTGGAGGTCTTCTCCAGTTACGCCAGTACGCCTTATGTTATCGCCGCTAATAAGCAAGATTTGCCTGACGCTTGGTCACCCGAAGATGTCAGAATTGCTTTGAAAATAGATAGAGACGTTAAAGTGTTGGGCTGTGTGGCTCGAGATAAAGAAACTGTTAAAAACGTCCTATTGGAGCTGCTTTACTCAATTTTAGAAAATATGCAGGCTGAAGAAGAGTAGGGCTTAGGTTTCTTTAACAATTGATGCGTTAGCCTTAATTTTTACCGCGAAACGGGTAAAAAAGTTTACCAAGGCATCGTTATAGCCAGTTTATGTTAACATCAATTAGCTTTGCATCAGGCAAAGCTAATTCTTTAGAATGGCTTTTTTGATCCGGTTTGCGAAAATGCCCCTTTGTATTGAGGCCAATCCGTGAGTTCTATAGTAACAGATCAAGGAATTGTACATTACGAGGCCTACGGTCGTGGACGACCGGTTATCCTCTTGCACGGCTGGTTAGGTTCTTGGGGATATTGGTTGCAAACAATGGAGGCGCTCAAAAATCAGTATCGCTGTTATGCGTTAGATTTTTGGGGGTTTGGTGAGTCTGGAAAATTTCGTAAACATTACGACCTGAATGATTTTGTGTCGTTAGTTGACCAATTTATGGATCGTTTGGGGATTGAGGCAGCGCCCATTGTCGGCCACTCGATGGGTGGGACGGTGGCCATCTCGCTGGCCTTGGCCAAACCCAATCGAACTAGGCGAGTTATTGTGGTTGGTTCGCCGATTGTTGGCAATTCCTTACATTTTTTTCTTCGATTGGCGGGTAAACCATGGATTGCCTCACTAGTATGGCAAATGCCCCAAGCCTTGCGGCTAGGCATAAGAGTGTTTTCTCCTTATG
>JAGRCC010000867.1 GCA_020433785.1 Anaerolineae bacterium | reverse complement strand
GCTTTTTAACGTAATATCTGTCAGGCTTCCGAAGATATCATCTGGCGTAGGGTCTGGCTCAATTGGCTTTTTTTTCATCTGCGCCTACCTGGGCCTTGTAAAACCTGACAGATCTTAACTTTGGGCCCCATTTGACCGATCCTGCAGCGGGATGTTGATCACCACTCGAGTGCCCTGTTGATAATCGCTTGCGATGGAAAGGCCGTACTCTTTACCATAATAGAGCTTGATCCGTTTGTTAACGTTTTCTAGTCCAAATCCGCCTTCGCGCAAATTGATATCGTTTGAGGCATCGTCATCGAGTTTGTTTTGCACTTGAGCCAATTTGTATGAAGTGAAGCCAATGCCGTCATCGGCCACTTCCAGCGAAATTCTGCCGTCATCGGGCCGGTAAACGCGCACCGTGACCACGCCGCCGCTGCGTTTGTTTTTGATGCCGTGGTAAATGGCATTTTCAACCAGAGGCTGCAAGGTCATCTTTAGAATGGAATTTTCCAAAATCGAGGGATCGGCTTCGATGCGGTAGTCGAGAATATCTCGATAGCGCATTTTTTGAATGGTCAGGTAGCTTTTCGTTCGTTCGATTTCCTCGCGAATGGTGATCCAATCGCGGCCTTTGCTCAGGGTGATTCTAAAGAAGCTGGAGAGCGCCCGGACAATTTCAATGACCTGATCGTAACGCTTAGACTCAGCCATCCAGATGATCGTGTCGAGGGTGTTGTACAAAAAATGGGGATTGATTTGGGCTTGCAGCACTCGAAATTCGGCTTTTTTCAGATTTTCCTGCTCTTTGATTTTACTGTCGAGCATTTCACGGATTTTGCCGATCATAATGTTGAAACTCAGGCCCAGCTCGGCGATTTCGTTGGCATTATCACTGGTGACCAGCACCTGTAAATCGTTTTCGGTAATGGTGGTGGTGACGTTATGCAGTTTTTTGATAGGGATGTAGATGCTCTCGGAGATGATCCAGGCCGCAACGACAGAGAAAATCGCGGCGGCCAGCATCAACACCAGATAAATGATGGTCCAGCGAATAAAATGCCGCTGAATTTGCCGGTAGTTTTCTTCGGCTCGATTAACTTCAAACAGAACGTATTCTTGGGTTAGGTCTTCAACCAATTCAGATACGCCGCGAATATTTTCCAAGACCTGCTCATTATCCCTCACCCGGCTGCCCAGAGCCATCTGCGCCCCCATTTTATCGACATAACGGGTCAGCGTTTGCATAGTTCTGAGAATAACATCCAGTTTGATTTCAGCTTTGTCCGAGTCGGTGTTGGCCTTCATGCCCCACAGTTTGTCGTTAACTTCCTCGATGATCTGATACTGTTTCCCCTCGTTGAATTCCTTTTTGCCGGCCACGATATCCCACATTTCGGAATTGATGGCGGGTTTGATGTAGCCATTGATGCTGTTGGCGGTGGTAATATTGGCAATAATGGCGTCGTACTGGCTATTAAAATTAAGCACTTGCAAAATCAAAACCGTATTGACCGACCCCATCAACGCCACAACTACAAAAAATGATAACAAAATTTTGGTGCGGATAGAGAGATTAATGCCGGCAAAATAGTTAATAATTCGCCCCAGGTAGCGGGGTGACATTTCGGTAGCCAGTTTTCGCTCGGTGTAGATCATAATTAATACTCTTTAGCTATGTTCGTCATGATCTGAAGCTAATGTAGAACAAACTTAAGTTTGTTCTACGAAAAACATGCGTTTCGAGATCATACCTTTTTGTTATAGATGCCCGTGCAGCTTGAACTGCGTGGGCGATATCCCCGTACTCTTTTTAAAGACAACGCTGAAATAGTGAGGATCGGTGTAGCCTACCTGTTCAGAAATTTCAAACGCCTTTAGGTTGGTGGTTTTGAGCAGCTCTTTGGCGCGATCAATGCGCAGCCGGGTCAGGTATTCTTTGAACGTTTCGCCGGTTTCTCGGCTAAACACGGCGCTAAAGTGGCTGGGGCTAAGGTTAACCTGGGTCGCGATGTCGTTTAACGAGAGGTCTGACTGGTCGAAATGGGCGGCAATAAATTCTTTGGCTTGCTGAATGGTGGCGATGTAGTTGTCGTTGGCCAAGGTATCTCGAAACGCCAGGGCGCTGGCGAAAATGGAGCGTGCTTCTTCTTTAATTTGGGTTACGGTTTTGATGTTCATTAACAACGTTTCGACCATGTTGATTTCCGGGATAATCTCGTCCACGAGGCCGCCCAACTGATGCACAAATTTAGCCGTTGTCAGGACAATGTCGATAAAAATGTAATTTTTAATTAAATACGATTGAAGAGCTGAGTGGCTAAGTGGGGCCAGATAAGCATCAAAGAATGACTCGAAATCGGTCATAACGCCAAACTTTAAAAAGTTTTCCAGGGCATTCTTATCGAGCTTAAGCAGTTCCGCTTCGTCGGCTTCGGCGTCGGGAGGTGTTTGTTTGCCGGACGCCGAAGCTTGTTCCAGGTTGGCCATTGCTTCGGCCAAGGAAAGTGGAATATTACCTATCCGCTGATGAGGCAGACCCGCGCCGATCAGGAGTACGCACCGGGTTTTCGCTACGAATTGTTCGTGTAGTAACTTGGTTAAGAAAAGTGTTTCTTGCTCAAGTTGGGTTGTGGTAGTGCCCTTTAGCAGGAGGATCAGCTCTTCCAAATTTTTATTGATAAGGAACACATCAGTATTGGGGTTAAGTAGGTCGGCGATGGCCTGCCGAACTTGCTGGTACTCCTGGAAATCAGTTTGGTCGTGGAGATGGCATAATTCGATTTTGATGACAATAACCTGGTAGCCGGCGGCAATGATATCCAGGCCCAGGCGGCGGCTTTCTTCCACCGCCTCAGATGAACTGATCGTGCCGGTTACCAGTCTTAATAAGAATTTCTCAGTTTGCAGCACTCGGTTATCTTCAAGTTGCGCTTTGAGCTGCTGGACATCTTCTTGGGCGTGGCGTTCCTCGTCCAACTGGCGGGCAACGGCTGTAAGGGTTTGATGCAGGTCACGGGCGCTGATGGGTTTGAGCAGATATTCGGTAACGCCTAATTTTACGGCCTCTTGCGCGTAGTTAAACTCATCATGGCCGCTGAGGATAATGATTTTTACCTGCGGCATCCGTTTGCGGACAATTCGGCTCAATTGCAAACCGTCCATAAATGGCATTTTGATATCGGTAATAAGTACATCGGGGTGAGTCGCTTCAATCAGCGACAGCGCCATTTCACCGTCGGGGGCTTCGCCACAAAATTCAAAGCCGGCAGCCTGCCAATTCACATTGTCGCGAATGCCTTCGCGGGTGACAATTTCATCTTCAACCAGGAATACCTTGTACACCAGCCCAAACTCCCATAGTTTTTCCGTCTTTTGCGCGAACGATGTCCATCCTAGATTGCGGTAGCCCTATCGATGCGGTTTCGACAGGCTCGGCTTACTCAGGCTGTGGCGATCGACGGGGATGTTCATTCTGGTACATCATGGATGATTAAAGTTAGGGGGCAGGGTCGAATCAGGACAATAAGTTGATCAACCCGGCGTCGTTAGACCTGTTTTTCCAGCTCACCTGGTTCAGCTTCGGCTAACTGAGGCGGTGGGGTTGGGGAGCAGGCATCTTCGCTCACTTTGGTTTTACTGGGTGAGTCTAGCCTATGCCTTTATCTATGTCAATTCTATGCTCACTGTACTTTTGTTTTTACCGTAAGCGACTAAGAAGCAGCCGCTCGCCGTACAGCGAGCATGGTGATATCGTCGAATTGATCAGCAGTGGAGATATGGGCGCGCAAACTGGCTTCGATCCGGGTCAGCAAAGCACCGGCTGAGTCGGTGGGTAGGCTCAGCAAAGGCAGTAAAGATTTTTCGGTGAAAAATCGTTTGTTTGGACAGCGGGCGTCGGTCACCCCGTCACTAAAGGCAAAGAGGAAATCGCCCGGTTCAAGTCGGGTTTGTTGAATATCAAATGTCACATCGGGCAGCATCCCCACAGCCGGACCGGTGGCTGGCAGACGAGCTTTCAATTCGCCGGTGGCGCTGATGATGGCGGGATATGGATGCCCCCCGTTGATATAGGTTAGCGTTCCGGTGGCCGGGTCGAGGATGCCAAAAA
>JAGRCC010000072.1:10969-14992 GCA_020433785.1 Anaerolineae bacterium | reverse complement strand
TCGTAGTAATGGCTTTAGCCGTTCCGAATGTAACACCGCTAAAGTGGTTACTACGAACCTATAGGTTCTTTCCATCTAATATAGCTAAACAGTAATCGTCAAAGTGGCGATCCACAGAAATAGCTGCACCACAATGGTGCTACCCCACAGCATATAGGCGGCTACTTTTTCGCGGTGATGGATAAAACTGCCAAGAATGAGATTGACCCCCAACGCAATCCCCCCCACCGCTGGCAAAATGAAGAGGTTAAATTTATCAACGATGCGGTCGGCCTGGCCGAAGTCATCGAAGTGAATGGGTAATAAGGCTGGTAAACCCGCGTAGCTTAACGACACGTAGCCCAACAATGCCAGGCAAATAACGGTGGCACTGCCCACCAACCACCAACACAACGGATCAACTAATACATCGATGCTGAGCGGCCAACCCCGACGAACTTCTTCGTTCCAATGGTGGGTTGGTCCTAAGGCTTGCCGATCGTGCCACGCTTTAAGAAATGCGGACGGGTCCTGGGGGGAGATGGCATAGGTTTGTTTAGGGGTCAAAACAAGCAGGGTCCGCTCAAGGGGAGCCGTGGTGTGGAAGGCGATACGCCCTAATTCATCCGACTCACCCCGACCTATTCGCAGCCCGGCCAACTCAAACCCGCGAAATTTAATTGGTTCCTCAACGCTCTCGCCCGGGATAATCTCTTCAATATGATGAAGGGGGATACGCTGCTGGCATAAACCCCATTGAATAATTAGCCCGTTACGGTTGAGGTGATAGTTGAGTTTAAAGCCGATAAGGCTACAGTAGACAGCGGTAATGGTTGCGCCAATAACCAGTAAGCAGACGACCAACAACCAGAATATAGTTGAAGGAGCAGTTTGGCGCAGCAGCGCGTCGATGAGCACTAGCATCATTAAGGCACAGACTACGGCCGCGGCCAAGGCAAAATGCCCATATTTGGTAGGGTAGGGTTGGAAGTTCATAAAGGAATATCTTCCAACTTCCAGCGTTTGAGATCCTCGGTCAGGCGGTGGTCAGTAATATCCAAGTTGAGGGGGGTGACGGAAATGAGTTTGTTTTCGATGGCCCAGATATCGGTGCCATGATCGGCCACACCGTGCGGTGGTAGGCCGCCGATCCAGTAATAAGGTCGGCCGCGAGGGTCCTCACGGGAGATGAGTTCATCCCGATAGACGCGTTTGCCCAGACGGGTAAGTTCGATGCCTTTTATGTCTGACCAGGGCACGCCCGGAATGTTCACATTGAGTAGGGTGTTGGCCGGTAGTCCATAATCGATGACTTTTTTGGTGAGGTAGGCAGCAAAAGTGGACATGGCTGGGTAATCTATCACCTCAGCCTGGCGTTGGTCGTGATAGCCGCGAGCGATTTCATCATCCTTGCGCTCACGAGAAATAGCGATAGCCGGCACGCCTTCGATGGTGGCCTCGACAGCGGCAGCGACGGTACCGGAGTAGAATACATCATAGCCCATATTCGCGCCGTGATTGATACCTGAAACTACCAGATCAGGCCGGCGTTCGACTAGCCCCAGCAGGGCCAGCGCCACGCAGTCAGGCGGGGGAGCACTCGAAACGAAAGCCGCGCTGCCATCAGGAAGTTCAATGGGATCGGCGCGCAAAATTCTATGCATTGTTTTGGGATGCCCGGAGGCTGACCAGTTGTGATCGGGCGCGAAAACCAACGTATCGGCAATGTTGTCGAGCGCTTGCTTTAACGGAAACAGCGCTGGTGCATCGATGCCGTCGTCATTTGTAATGAGAATCAGCATAGTTGTTGTCTCTTAAATTATCACAATCACATCAAAAGATGGTACGATCCCCAATACCGTTCCCGATCAACGGGTGGCAAGAGATAGGCCTCCCCATCATCAGCCCCCTGTTCTCCGTCTTCTTCCTCCTCTTTATCTTCTTGTTCTGGGATAACTCTAATACGGACTCGCTCACTTTCGGTTTTGTTACCGGCTGAGTCATAAGCCACCACGTGAGCCTGATGCGTTTCAGTATAACCAAATCGAGTTTCAATCAGAGTCAGGCCGCCTGAGAAAATTTTCTGATAACCGATGAACTCTTGAGGGGAAGAGACACCTTCCGGCAGAGTGGCTAAGAGTTCGGGGTCGTTGATGGGTCGGGTAACCGAGACGACGCGGGTAATGGTGAATAGCTGTGTTCCGGTAATAGTTCCATTGGAGCCGGTAATAGCTTGCGTTTCGTAAATAGGCGCTTCCCAAACCACGCGTTTAGGCGTGATATCCACATTCCAGCGGAACGTAAAAGGGGCCACTGTACTTTCGCCCACTTTTTGGTTGTCTATAAAGTACTCTACTCGACTCATCGAGAAGTTATCGTTGGCATCAACCTGAAAATTGACCCAATCATTTAACAGCGCGTTGGCATTGGCCTCATAGACGGTATCTGGTTCGGGGTTAATCAAATTAACCGTGGGCGGCGTATTATCAACCGTGACTTGGACTGACCGCCGTTCAAGGCTCTGATCGCCTCTGACCACGGTAAGTTGTAGCGTATAAAGTCCTTCCTCCTCGGCCTTGGTATCCCACGTTGCCAGCGGGGCGCCCTCAACCGGAGTTGTATTGTCTCCCCCCAATTGTTTCCATTCACTGGGATTTAATCCCTGCCCATATTCAAGACGATAGAGCTGGAAGTTGTCCAGGGTCGCATTGCCGGTGATAACCATATTCCCCTGGACATACTCATAAGGTCGGGGGTTGATAAAGGCCACCGGCCCCGCGTTGATAGCCGGACCGATACTATCGTCGTATTCCGTCGGCGGCTGCGGGATACCATTTTCGATGACCCAGTCGTTTGCCACGGGCGGATAAACTTCGTAGACTCGTTCTTCAACCAGTTCAGGCGGGGTATAGACCGTTGCCAGTTTGCCGTTTTCGCGGTTGACCCGGAAAATCTGGTGAACATTGTCGCGCTGAGTAGGGACGGTGCCGTCTAAAAACATTTCGACTGCGGTATTTTGAGTAGCTTCGCTAGGCAGCAACCCGGATACGGCGTCGACACGGGCATCAATCAGGCCGCGCGGCCGCTGCCAGGTTTCGACCGGTTTGTCCTCTAGATATTCCAGCATCACGGCGTTCCAAATAGGGGCCGCGCCGGTCAGACCGGTGACATCTTTCATCTCTTTGTTGTCATTGTTGCCCACCCACACGGCTGTAGCCAACTGTGGCGTAAAGCCCACGGTCCAGTTATCGCGGAAGTTGTTGGTGGTTCCGGTTTTGGCTGCGATTGGCCGATCTTCAAAGTTGCGCTTCAGTTCACTGTTGGCCCCAAAGGCGGCTGCGCGGGCATTATTATCAGACAGAATATCGTCCATCATATAGGCTAGGGCCGGATCGATGACTTGCTCGGTAGCCGGCTGGTCGTATTGGTAGATGACTTCGCCGTCTTTGGTTTCGATGCGCAAAATTGAAACCGGGTCTAAGGTTCGATGGCCCGGCCGGCGATCAACCTCATCGACCGGCTGGCCGGCCATTACGCCCATATTGGCCATCACGCTGTAGGCATAGGCCATGTCGATCGGTTTAACCTCACCACCGCCCAGGGTCAACGACAGGCCATAATAATCTTGGTTGAGCGTGGTAATGCCCAGGCGATGCGCCGTGGCGATTACATTTTTGATACCGGCTTTGTGTAACGTCCAGACGGCGGGGATATTGAGACTTTGAGCCAGAGCGTAACGAGCCCGAATCGGTCCGGTATATTTACGGTCATAGTTTTCAGGGACGTAAGGCGGATTGGGATCATCTGGAAAGGATTGGCGCACATTCATAATCATTGTGGCCGGGTTGTACACACCCTGAGAAAACATCGTCAGGTAACTAAACGGCTTAAACGATGAGCCGGGCTGTCGGCCGGGATCAGAGGCGCACACGTTGACGTTGCCGTCATTCTCCTTGTCCCAGAAATCAACGCTGCCAACCATTGCCAGAATTTCGCCCGTTTTGGGGACAATTGAAACGACACAGGCATTGCTGGCATTATGAC
>JAGRCC010000072.1:0-10952 GCA_020433785.1 Anaerolineae bacterium | reverse complement strand
CAATTTGTTGGGCTTTTTGGTTAAGCTCGTAATCTAAGGAAGTATAGACTTTTAGACCGCCACGATAGATCAGTTCCGGATCATATTTGCGTTCCAGCTCCTCTCGAACGTATACGGCAAAATGGGGGGCCAGGATATCGAAGCGCTCTTCGACCTCTTTCACCTTTACATCTTCGGCAAAGATAGCCTCGGCTTCAGCCTGAGCAATAACACCTTCGTCAACCATGCGGTTGAGCGTAATCCACTGGCGATATTTAGCTTCATCGGGACTGTTAATTGGGTTCAAAAACGGAAATTGAGGGATCGGAGCCAGCATGGCGCATTCGGCATCGGTTAGGGCACTGGCCGGTTTGTCGAAATAGACTTGCGCCGCTGCGTTGATGCCGTAGGCCAGGTTGAAGTAGGAGTTGGTATTAAAATACCATTCTAAGATCTGATCTTTATCGAAACGACGGGTAATTTCTATGGCCAGGATAATTTCTTTGATCTTACGGGTATAAGAAAGCTGGGTCCGTTCATCTTCGTCGATCAGGATGTTTTTGATCAACTGCTGAGTTATGGAACTACCCCCCTGAATCTGGCCACCGCGCAGGTTTTGGTAAAAGGCGCGGCCAATCCCTTCGGGATCAAAGCCGGGGTTTTGGTAGAATGATTTATCCTCCAAAATTATAGTGGCTTCGCGGCAAAATTCAGGGATGTCTTTTAAGGGGACATAACTACGGTCGCCCCGGAATGGGTCAAATAGCTCATAGAGCAGCACCTGACCGGTGCGATCATAGATTTTGGTGGTTTCAAAATCTTCCTGTTCTGTTTCGATGGCGGTAGGGTCCGGCAGTTGTTGGGCGAAGCTTTCATAAACGGTATACGCCGATATGAAGCCGCTCATAATAATTCCAAACACAACTGCGACAAAAAGCCCAATAACGACCAAAACAAAATTGATCAGATACAGGTGGATTTTTGGTTTTTGCTCACTGGCCCGTCGCCGTCGGCGACGGGTGATCATCACTTTTCGATTTGACTGCATAACGCTGGCGACATCTCCATTTTAATTGGGATACCCCTCTCCAATTAAAAACGTATATTGGATTTATCAGCAGGACCAATATACCGGACACGCATGGTAGCAGAAATAACAGGCTTCGGCAAGTTCGTTTGGCGGCATATACCCGGAAATTAGGGAAAATTAGGCAACGCCAACCCTTCACTTGACCGACTTTTAGAGCGAAGGTTGGGTCTTTTCGATAACCAACAGATGAGATAACCCAAAATACCGCAGGGGCGTCTGTTCGAGGGCGTAGGTCACGGTTCGAATCGATTGACCTAACCGAGGGCGGCGGGCCGTCAAATTATCGTAACCGGGATAGATTTGGGTGTGGGTGATGACCTTGACCGGAAAGTCATTTATTAGTTGTTTTAGACCCGATGACGTATAAGCTCTGACGTGAGGCGCTAATCGATTGCGCAAGCTGTCCGGCAGGTAGTTGATCAGGGGGGTATTGCCAAAGTGATACACGTCTCGCCAGTAGTGACCGTGAGTTTCAAAGGGATAGAGACGGTTCGGACAAAAAATAACGGCTCGACCGCCTGATTTTAACACCCGGATCATCTCGGCTACGGTCAGACGATCATCGGCCACGTGTTCGATCACTTCATGGCTCAACACCAGATCGAAATAGTTTGATGGATAGGGTAACTGTTCGCCCGCTGCCACATGAACCAGCGGAGAGTGGTGATAGCTTGCCGCCACGCGATCAAACTCAATATCTAATCCAAACACGTGAGTGGTAGATTGTCTTAAGGCGCGTACGTACATCCCCACGCCGCAGCCATCGACCAATACCCGGCTGTCGGGGGTCAGGCGGGCTGCGGCTTTGATCATCTCCAGTCGGCGATCTTGACCGGCGCGCCAGACCAAACTGGGCACGCCTCGTTCGTCGGCTTTGTCGATGGTTATTCCCAGTTCGCTCATTTGACACCTACATGCAGCGCGACCGTATTCATCATGAGCAACCTGTAATTGACTTCGCGTAGGGATACCGCTTCCATTTCCGCTCTTAACTCAGTGGGGCTAAGAAATGCATCGGCTGAGGCGGGCAGATAGGTGTAAGCATCCCGCTGACCGGAAATAATCCCGCCGACCAGCGGAACAATATTATGGAAGTAAAGGCGAAAGAGATTACCGAACAGGGTGTCAGGCGGGCGGGGAATTTCCAGAATAAGGATACGCCCACCGGGTTTGCAGACTCGCACTTGTTCAGCCAGGGCGTGGCGAACATTAACGACATTTCGCATTAGAAAACCGCTGCCCACAGCATCGAAGCTGTTATCTGGAAAAGGTAAGTGGAGAGCATCGGCTCCGCTCCAACTGAGACGGTTTTTGATCTCCCGGCCGTTCGATGAGAGCGTTTGGGAGACATACGTCGGCCAGCGATTTTGCCCCACGTGCATCATCGGCAGCGTATAATCAGCGCCGATGACGTGGCTTAGCTGGTGGTTTTGCCGAAACGCTTCAAAGGCAATATCCCCGGTGCCGGTGGCTACATCCAAAAACCGGCCCTCCGGCGGAAGTTGGGCTGCTTCGATCAACAGCTTACGCCAGTGTTGGTCCTGCCCCGCTGTCATAATCCGGTTCATCAGATCATAACGGTGAGCGATCTGGGCAAACATTTGATTAACATATTGGTACTTTTCGGCTTCCGATGAGAAGGTCATTATAAAATTAGACTCCAGGCAATAACTAGAACAACAAAAAACTCCCCACCGGGGAGTTTCTTAACAACAGATATTCTAACTAGACTGACTAATTTAACAAAATTAGCTGGTGAGCTTTGGATAAAGCATCCCGCCGATTGAACTCAGCAGGCCCGACACCAGCGATCCTATCAAGCCGTAAACAATCAGAGCCCCCACTACCCGGCCGGCCATTGCGATGGCGTCGACGGACAGTCCATAGCTGGCTAACGTTGCCAGCCCTTCGGGGCTAATTTGATTGGCGATGCCCACGCCAAATCCTTCCATCATCAGACCAAGTGCTGCCAGGAACATAGCGACAACACCGCCAAAAATTCCGGCCCAAAAACCGGCCAGCCAACCGGCTTTGCCGCCTTCGTGGCTGTTCTTAATGCTACTACCGGCAAAAATTCCGGCCAGCAATCCTGTGGCCAAACAAACAACCAGAAAACCCGGGATAACTAGAAAGGCTAGTGAAACAAAGGGGAGATTTTCGGGAGGAGGGATCAACCCAATCAACATTAATACCAGAATACCAAAGCCGCCAACCAGGCTAGCCTTAAGACTGGGTGCAACCAACACCGGTGTCGTTGCTTCACTTTTTCTACTTTTCCGTTGACGACTATGGACCGCCGAACTAACTTGCGATTGTCCTGGTCTCTGAGTTGTAACCGTCATTTTATACTCCTTTTCTTAGAACAAGGTTCGATACCAGCAGAATTAGCTAAATATCGGTATCACCTACGCCATAACGAGGCGGATTATAGCATGGTAGCCTACGGTTAGGCAACAATTACTAGGCGATTTGGCCTACGTCATTCTGACATTTAGTATATTATCGAAATATGTTTGTGTCAATTCTCACTAAGTTGATTTTTGTTGAATTTAGTTGGGGTTTTATAAAGCCTGCATTGGTTTTATATTGCCCCTATCCCCTGTTTGTGTTAATATACCCAATTGGTAAATGATTTTGTTACTTTCTCATCCTGAATTACGAGAAGTAATTTCCTGTAAAAGTTCTCAAGTAAAGAAAGATAACACTGTTACTTTCTTAAAAATTTTGAAGTGGTAAAAGGAATATGGCACCAAAAAATTCACAATCCGTAGTCATGAGTGACTTTGATAAGTACCTTATCAGCCAAGGTACCCATGAGCGTACGTATGAGAAACTCGGCGCTCATTTGACTGAGTTTGAAGGTAAGCAGGGAGTCCACTTTGCCGTTTGGGCCCCTAACGCCCGGCAGGTCAGCGTAGTCGGTGATTTCAACGATTGGCAGCCCGATAGTCATACGATGATGCCCAGTGACAGCGGCATCTGGACCGCGTTTATACCCGAGTTGGGCGAATATACGGTTTATAAATACCATATTGTGCCCCAATCGGGCGACGGCTTTGATAAGGCTGACCCGTATGGATTTGGCATGGAGCAGCGGCCCAAAACGGCGTCGGTGGTTATCAATCTTGATCGGTATCAATGGGGAGATGGTGACTGGGTTAATAATCGCAGCCAATATCAAACTTTTGATAAACCGATCTCCATCTATGAAGTTCATTTAGGCTCCTGGCGCCGACAAGCTGATGAACAATGGGGCATCCGGTATTTGACGTATCGCGAGTTTGCCGACCAATTAATTCCCTATGTCCTGGAGATGGGGTATACCCATATCGAGCTAATGCCCGTAGCTGAATATCCGTTCGATGCCTCCTGGGGCTATCAGGTTTTAGGCTTTTTTGCGCCAACTAGCCGGTTTGGAACCCCCGAGGATTTCATGTATTTTGTTGACAAGTGTCATCAAAATAAAATCGGCGTCATTTTGGACTGGGTTCCCGCCCATTTTCCTAAAGATGGCGCCGGTTTGAACTTTTTCGATGGCACCCACCTTTACTCCCACGCCGATCCCCGCAAGGGCGAGCATCAAGATTGGGGCACGTTGATCTTCAATTACGACCGCCACGAAGTGAGGTCATTTTTGATTTCCAATGCGCTGTTTTGGATTGACAAATACCATATTGATGGCCTGCGCGTCGATGCGGTGGCCTCGATGCTGTACCTGGATTATTCTCGTGAGGAGGGCCAATGGATTCCCAATGAATATGGCGGCCGCGAAAACCTGGGCGCCATCAGCTTTTTGCGGTCTATGAATGAAACCGTCCACGTCAATTTCCCGGGCGTCTTAACCGTGGCTGAAGAATCCACGGCCTGGCCGATGGTTTCTCGTCCGCCTTACATGGGCGGCTTGGGCTTCAGCTTAAAGTGGAACATGGGCTGGATGCACGATACCTTAAATTTTATGAGTAAAGAGTCTATCCATAGAAAATATCACCACAATGATTTAACCTTTAGCCTGCTCTATGCCTTCAATGAAAATTTTGTTCTGCCGCTTTCCCATGATGAAGTGGTTCACGGCAAAGGCTCCATTATTAATAAAATGGCTGGAGATGAGTGGCAAAAGTTTGCCAACCTACGGGCGTTTTATGGCTATTTGTGGGGCCATCCCGGCAAGAAGTTATTGTTTATGGGTAATGAGTTTGCTCAATGGCAAGAATGGGATTATGACACGGCTCTGGAGTGGACGGCGCTATCGGCCCCTAACCATCATGGCATTCAGGCCTTTGTAAAAGATCTCAATCGAACTTACAGAAACGAGCCGGCTATGTATGAAGATGACTTTGAATACACCGGCTTTCAGTGGATCGATGCCAATGACAGCGATAACAGTGTTTTCTCGTTTATTCGCTTTGCTAAATCGAGTGAAGATTTTGTGGTGATCGTATCCAACTTCACGCCGGTAGTCCGCGAAGGTTATCGTATTGGCGTTCATAAGCCGGGCTTCTATCGCGAAATTCTAAACAGCGACTCATCCCATTATTGGGGCACTAATGTTGGTAATGGGGGCGGCGTACACACGGAGAACCTCGCCTGTCACGGCCGAGAATATTCGTTGCTGTTGACGCTACCGCCGCTCTCAACCCTCTGGCTGAAATTGTAAACTTTAAGATTTAACACAAAGCCCCCGAAAATACCGGGGGCTTTTTAATGACCTTAAAGTTTTTTATTGATAGCGCCCTGTTTAGTCGTCATATTTGAGTAGAGAGAAAATATCATATCCTTTGAGCTTGTCGCGGCCGTTGAGAAAACTCAGTTCGATGATGAAGGCCAGCCCAACCACCTCGCCGCCCAGTTTCTCGATTAGACTACACGTCGCCGAGGCTGTACCGCCTGTGGCCAGCAAGTCATCGACGATCACCACTCTTTGGCCTTTTTCGATAGCATCGACGTGAAGTTCCAGCGTATTGCTGCCATACTCTAAATCGTAGCTGGCCGAAATAGTTTCCGCTGGTAATTTACCGGGTTTTCTAACAGGCACAAAGCCGGTGCCTAATTGATAGGCCAGCGGCATGCCAAAAATAAACCCCCGCGATTCGATCCCCACGACCAGATCGATTGCTTTGTCCTGGTAATAGTGGGTCAGTTGGTCGATGCTCTCTTTCAGCGCTGCCGGATTTTTAAGCAGGGTCGTAATATCATAAAATAATATCCCCTCTACCGGGAAATTGGGCACACTTCGAACCGTTGTAGCTAGATCCATGATATCTGCTCTCGCAAAGTGATTTTTAATGACACATTCGGGCCGATTTTAGCAGAATCCCCTGGAATGGGCAAGTACTACAAATTTGCCGCGCTCATGGTATAATACCAGCACATTTTGGCTTTGAGAGTTCACCTGGCATGATAATACTACGTAAATTAATCCAAATAGGGTCTATCAGTGCAATAGGGATCGTCGCTGTCTTATTCAGTGCTTGCCAACAGGCCACATCCAACGCCGGGGTTAGTACTAGCCCTTTGACAATACCCGTGACGCGTACCAGTCAACCTAGTCAAACCCCATCAGTTATCACCCCCACCCCAATAGTTGAGCCGCTGACAGAAGGCCAGCCGATGACCTTAACGTTTTGGACCGTGGAGCCGATTTCATCTTTGGTCGCTGATGAGGCGGGCAGCTTTGTTGAGAATAATTTACGTCAGTTTGAACGGGATAATCCCAATATTTCAGTTGAACTTCAAGTTAAGAAAACAACCGGTAAAGGCGGCGTTCTCGATTTCTTAAGGACAGCTGGTCAAGTGGCCCCGGCCATTTTACCCGATGTGGCTATTATAAACGCCGTCGATCTCAACCAGGCTCAGACAGAAGGATTGGTCCAACCCCTTGATGGCCGGCTCGATCGGTCAATTGTTCAGGATCTGCTGCCGGCGGCGCGGAGAATGGGCACCGTAAACGGCGCTTTGGTCGGGGTCCCGTTAGGTTTAGAAATGGAACATACCGTTTATAACACCCTTGTGTTTACGCAAACCCCAATTCTTTGGACCGATATTATTAGTAAGAATAGTCGATATCTTTTTCCGGCGAAGGGTAATAATGGGGTGGTGAATGATGCCACTCTGGCCCAATACTTCTCAGCCGGGGGTGTATTTCAGGACGATGAAGGCAAACCGAAAATAGATGAGATAGGATTGAGAAATGTGCTGACATTTTATCAGCAAGCCAGCGAGCAAGGCCTTATCGATGCGTCTCTGCTGGAGGCAGCCACCACAGAAGATGTCTGGCCCTTTTTCTTGGAAATTCAGGCCGGTTTGTCACAAGTGAGTGTCAAACAATTTCTGACCGAACGCGAAGGGCTAGTTGATAGCGATTTTGCCGCTGTGCCCGTTTCAAGTACGACAGCTACGCCCATTTCAGTTATGCACGGTTGGGTTTTCGTCTTAGTGACCGATGATATCAACCGCCAGGCCGCGGCGTTGAAACTGATCGAGTCATTTTTGTCAACGCGGAATAATGTGGCCTGGAGTGCCATCAATAACTCTATTCCCACCCGTGACTCAGCTTTCCAGCAAATTGCCGGGGATGATCCATACTGGAGTTTTCTGAGTGAACAACTCAACACGGCCCGGCCCGAGCCCCGTTTTACCGGCTACGACCGCATTGGCCGAATCATTCAGCAAGCCGTTGAACAAGTTTTACGTGGCGAGGCGACCGCCGAAGAAGCCGCCGCTACCGCTGTAGATGCCTTAACCCAATAACTATGATGAAAGAAACCTTTAACCCGCGTCAGGTTGCTTGGCAAATTATCCACCACTCGCTTGAAGCCGTAGACCCGGCCAAGGCCGTTAATAACTATTTCGATGCCCAGCCGGATATTGTCGAGCAGATCCAATCAACGCCGGGCCGGCTTTTTGTGGTTGGCGCCGGTAAGGCCGGTACGCCGATGGCCGCCGCCGCCTCGCAACGATTTGGCTCCAAAATTGCTGCCGGCCAGGTCATTGTCAAATATCATCACACCACCGGCCAGGCTGATGTCTTAGAGCAGATTACCATTAGCGAGGCCGGTCATCCCGTCCCCGATCAGGCCGGTTTTTCAGCCGCGCAGGCCATGGCCCAACTCCTCGATCAGACTCGCGAGGATGATATTGTCCTGTGTCTAATTTCCGGCGGCGGTTCGGCCTTGCTAACGCTGCCGGCCGAGGGGCTGACTTTGGCCGATTTACAAGAGACCACCCAGGCGTTACTGGCCGCCGGAGCCACGATCAACGAGATCAATACGATTCGCAAGCACTTATCGGCTGTTAAAGGTGGGGGTTTGGCTCGACTGGCGGCCCCGGCCCAAGTTTACGCCTTGATATTATCCGATGTAGTGGGTGATCCGCTGGAGATTATCGCCTCCGGCCCTACCGTCCCCGATCCCTCCACCTTCGCCGACGCCTGGGCGATTGTGGACCAGTATGATCTTAAGACGGCACTGCCGGCCCCGGTCATTCGGCGATTGCAGGCCGGCCTGGCCGGTAATATCCCCGATACACCCGATCGACGGGATGCCCTGTTTAATCGGGTGACCAACGCCATTATCGGCAGTAACCGCATCGCCGCGCGAGCTGCGGTTGCCTCGGCTCAAGCAGCCGGTTTTAATGCCCAACTCTTAACCACGTTTGTCGAAGGCGAAGCGCGGGAAGTGGCGCGTGTAATGGCCGGGCTAGCTAAAGGCTTGGTCAAAGATGAGGGCCTCTCCCGCCCGGCTTGTCTGGTTTTGGGTGGCGAAACCACCGTGACCCTTCGCGGCAACGGACAGGGCGGGCGCAACCAAGAAATGGCGCTGGCGGCGGCCATGGCCTTGCAGGGTTGGGATAACACCCTGATCGTCTGCCTGGGCACCGACGGCACCGATGGCCCCACGGATGCAGCCGGCGCGTTTGCCTTTGGGACCACCATCGCCCAAGCCGAAGAATTAGGGCTTGAGGCAGCGGATTTTCTCAATCGCAACGACGCTTATAACTTTTTTAGCGCCCTGGATGATTTGATCATCACCGGGCCAACCAATACTAACGTTAATGATCTAACTTTTATTATGGTCTGGTAGTCAACCGCTCTATGTATCCCCCAATTCTGCGACCCAAAGCCCAACGACAATTAAAAAGTATTGAGCGGGCCGATCTCGTTGTCGGTTTACCCAGTTACAATAATCCTCAAAGAGCCGCCCATGTTACACGTGTGGTGCTTAAAGGGCTGCGCCAATATTATCCGCATTTGCGTACAGTGCTGGTTAATGCCGATGCCGGGCTTAAGGCCACCACCCGCCAAGCTGTGGTTGAACAAGCCAATCGTAACGGGCATAATAGTCACATCGTCAGCAGTCGCTATGAAGGGATATTGGGGCAGGGCAGCGCCTGTGCGGCCTTGCTGGATGCGGCATTAGCTTTGGATGCTAAAGCGATTGTTATTGTCGATAGTTACAGCCACGGCATTACCCCCAATTGGATCGCCGGCCTGGCCCATTTGATTCTGGAAGACAAAGCGGATTTGGTCCTACCTCGTTACCGGCGTTGGTTGACATCTGATGGGGTTTTGAATGACTTGATTGCTTACCCCCTCCTCAGAACCCTGTATGGCAAAAGTGTTCGCCACCCATTAGCCTCTGATTTTGCGCTCTCCCCTCAATTGGCCACAGCCATTTTAGATGAGGATGTCTGGGGTACAGCTGTGGCCAAATTAGGCTTTTCCCCGTGGCTGGTTTCGTATGCGATGTTCTCCGGCCAGCGGGTGGCTCAATCGGCTCTGGGTGAAAAGGTTGTCTCACCGGAGTTATCTAAACGATCAAATAAAAAGCTGGCAGCGCAGTTCCAGCATTATTTTCAAGATACCACCAGTGTTTTATTTAGCTTGCTGCCCAAAACTAAAAGTTGCTGGCAGGCTACTGAAACCGTTTATTCAATTCCCACACTAACCCATTTTGCTTCAGAAGTTGCTTCGGATGATATAGATATCGAAGATACGGTTCGTTTGCTTGACAATCTGGCTCTAGGCTGGATAGAATATAGAAGACTGTGGCAAACAACGCTCGCCCCGGATAATCTAACCCATATTGAAGCCCTCGCTTCACTCCCACCTGACCGATTTCATTTTCCCGCCGATCTCTGGGCCAAAATTATTTATGATTTCGCCACGGTTTTCAATAAAGGAGAAATAGACCCAAATCAGATTGTCGACTCACTCTATCCGCTTTATCAAGGGCGCAAAGCCGCGTTTTCCCAAGAGGTCGCCGGGCTGGCCTTTGTTGGCCGCGAAGGTACGGTCGCCGCTCAGGCTGTCGAGTTTGAGGAAACCCGATCTTACCTAAAGAAGCGCTGGCAATCCTACCGTTTATAACATCCCAAACTATTATAAAACTAAACTGGAGCAAAAAGATGACCATTAAATTTGGTACCGATGGTTGGCGGGCCGTTATTGCCGAAACGTTTACCTTCGAGAACCTGAGAATTGTCAGCCAGGCCATGGCCGATTATCTGTTAGAAGCCCACATCAATGAGCCAAATTTAAGTATCGTGATTGGCTTTGACACACGCTTTCTGTCAGACCGCTTTGCTGCTGAGGTCGCCAGAGTGATGGCCGCCAACGGTATCACAGCCTACCTGGCTCGGGCCGATGCCCCTACCCCGGCCATCAGCTACAACATCGTTCATAAAAAGGCTGTGGGTGGCGTTATGATTACCGCCAGTCACAACCCGCCTCGCTATAATGGCTTCAAGGTTAAAGCCGCGTATGGTGGTGCGGCATCTAAGTTGCAGATTAACGCTATCGAGCGAAAATTGTCGAGTATTCACGAGCGCATCGGCGCTAACTTGATGGATTTTCAGAAGGCGCAGGAGCAGGGCCTCATCGAGAAAT
>JAGRCC010000866.1 GCA_020433785.1 Anaerolineae bacterium | reverse complement strand
TGCGGGAATGACATCGGCCGGCGTTCCTCCTCGAAACACATATAGAGCCAAAATTAAAGACAGCGACCAATAACGACACACTAATCACTAACGAAAGGACTCACTCGATGTCAAAAAACTTAAACGGAATGATGATGACCTCAGTTCGTAATCGCGGTTCAGCCGAATCGGCTCCCCGGAAGAGGTATCGATTAACCCAATATTTCGTCAGCGCCGGCGTGGGCGTTATCGCCGGCGGCTTGGGGGTAACCATCGTGCTGGCCTGTATCATCGGTATTCAGCTTTTCTACGTGACCAACCACATGTTTCTGCCGGACCCAACCGTTGCGGCCGTCGCCGCCGCTCTGATAGGCGTTGTCATCGCCTGGCTGCTTCATCTGGTATTTCGCTATTTTTCGCCCTTGCGGCTGCTCCAGACCTTAAATCACGAAGGGTTGAGGGTTGTCTTGATTTTCAGCGTTTTGACCAGTTTATCGGAAACCTTCTTTTTTATGCAAAACATATTTACGGGTATCGCCACAAGCTTGCCCTATGCCTGGGTTTAGGAAAGTCAACTTATTTAAGGGTGATAGATCATTGATATCAAACGAAATGAAACACAACACGAATAAATTCACGATTACTGCTTTTTTCTCACAGGTTAAAAAGGGGCAAAGTCTGGTTGAGATTGCCATTTCGATGCCGATCCTGATATTTTTACTGGTTGGCGTCTTTGAAGTTGGCTCGGCGCTGCGCAGTTATCTGGTTTTGGTCAATGTCAATCGGGAAATTACGCGGTTTGCGGTTAGACCGGGGTATCTGGACTTTTCGACTGAAGATACCATCGAGGCCAGTTACCGAAGCGTCCGAGATTGGGCTGATACCTCAAATACGGCCCAGCTTGATTTAGATTTTAATGATACAACGGGGAGTTCAACCTTAATCGTGTCCCATGTCGTGGTCGATACCGGGACGCCGTGCATTGAGGGCGACGATAACTGCGATAAGTGCGACGATTTCCTGGACCCCTCTCATCCGGCCTTTACCCGAGATGATATTATCATCCATCCGGGGCTGGAAGGCATGGCCTACCAGGCGAAAACCTTTGGCCCCACCGCCACCTCGACCGGCGATCGCTCAACCAAAATCCAATATGATGTATTGGTCGAAGAGTTGACTCGTCAGAATAATCAGTTCAATTGTGAGATTATCAAGCGTGGCGGCGTTACTTCCGCCAATAATGTTATTGTGACCGAACTATACCACGATCAACCCCAACTCTTTGGCTTTCCCTTGATTTCAAATCCGTTTACCGACCCTGTTCCCCTCTACACCCACACCATCATGCGCTTAATTGGAGCCGCCCGAAGTACAGGCAGCGCCAACGGCGATCTGACCAAGAATATTAGCTCCCTTGGCCCGATGTGCATGGCGTACCCCTTGACGGCTCCCCAAAGTATCATTGATAGTTTGTCGGTGGGGTCAACGGTCGATATTTTGGGCGGCGCGGGCCCCAGCGACTGGGGCTGGCTGTCGTGGAATCCGGGCGAAGATGACGAGAACTACTTGAATGATGAGCTGGCCTATCAACAAATGTCGATGAATGATTACACTAACCCAAACGTATTTGGCGATCACACCCTTAATGTCAACGACTACGTCAAATCGTTTAACGGTACGGTGAATTCAAATGATACCAGAGTCCTCATGGAGTCACTGGTTGGCCAAGACATCGTTATTCCTATATGGAATGATTATCACGCTCAGGGCTTTATTAAGCTCGATAACCCCAACGCGCCGCCGCCTAAAGTCGATGCTTACCTGGTTAGCAGCTTTGTCAAGGTGCGAATTGATTTTGCGACCAACATTGACATTCCCCACAAAACCATTACGGCCACATATCTAGGCCCGGCTGAGGAGTGTATGCCGGCCTCACCTTAATTGCGCTACCATCGCCGCCGAGCCGTCTCCGGATCAACGCGCTCCGATGGGGGCAGCCAATTCCATAACCTGACAGAGCCACATCCAAAAAGCATGTAACGCTAAAGGCGCTAAAGACGCGAAGGACGCAAAAGAAATTAAACAACGTTTGCGTCTCTAGCGTCTTTTGCGCCCTTGCGTTTAAATTTCTTGCTCAACTTCTTGTTTTTTTGGCAAGAGGTCGACTGTCAAGATACTATTTTAGGCCGGTCTGACTCAGGCCGGCCCCCATTAAGCATCGTTCCACGTAAGGGTGAAGCCCATCGGGAATATGATCGACCCACTGGTAATCCGAGTGGTGATCATCTAAGTTGAGGCTAAAATTAGGATTGACCGGATAAACAAAGAAACAACTGTTGATACTGTGGACCGGAATGTTGTTGGGGCCATCTGGAAAAATCGTCTCGGCCGTATGAATAATTGGACCCACGTGACATGCCAAGCCCACTTCCTCCCGAGCCTTGCGGGCGGCGGCATCCCGCATCATCTCGCCCTTTAGTACTCGTCCCCCCGGAACCCACCATTGGCCTTTAGCCGGGGCATCCTGGCGTTTGACCAACAGGACCGCCCCCTGGGCGACAATGGCGATATCAACACAAGCAATCGGCAGATTTTCCAGAATTTGAAAATATAACGCTTCGGGGATGAATTTACTCATGACCTACCTCTCAGGTGATAATGTTTTTGCCTTTTGGCCAAGCTGCGGATAATAACTTATGAGTTACGCCCTGCAAAAGGTAGCCGTCACCTTTCAGATATTATAACTATCCGACAAATGGAGAAAAAAATGAATCAGCGCCCAACCATCCGCCGCGCAGAAGCGCACGAAGCCCAACGCCTGAGCGACGTCGCTTTTCTATCGAAAGCGTACTGGGGCTATTCCCCGGAATTTATGGCTGCCTGCCGCCGGGAACTGACTTTCACCCCGGCTGAACTGCGCGATAATCACTTTTTTGTGGCTGAAGTTGATGGCAATGTGGTTGGTTTTTATGGATTGACCCCGCTCGCGCCCTCTGAAATCGAGTTGGAAGCGCTGTTCGTCGAACCGGCCTATATTGGGCAGGGATATGGCCGCGCGCTGATGGATCATGCCAAAAGTACGGCGAAAAACTTAGGCGCTGCCGCCCTCATCATTCAGGGCGATCCCCATGCCGCGCCTTTTTATCAAGCCGCCGGCGGCCAATTGACCGGTCAGCGCGAGTCGGCCAGCATTCCGGGGCGGTACTTACCCACATTCGTTATACCGCTGACCAGCCATTATCGCCATACTGTCCTTTCGGACTAAAAAAGCGGGGTCGGTTGCCAACGAAGGGGCTTTTGGTGGCAAACAGATA
>JAGRCC010000865.1 GCA_020433785.1 Anaerolineae bacterium | reverse complement strand
GTAAAGCGTTTTAGCAAGGCAGGTCTCACGACCTGCCTTTGTTATAAAACCGACATGTGGTTTGATCACCGTTGCCCGGCGCTCTATTTTGGAGAGTTATGACGTCAGATATTATTGACGAAGAAGCATTGGTTGAACAAGCCAAACAAGACCCGGAAGCCTTTGGTAAATTATACGAGCTATATGTGGATAAAATATATAGCTACATCTACTACCGGGTGGGTAATCGGCATGATGCCGAAGACCTAACCGCCAAAGTGTTCTTTCGAGCCTTGAATCATATACCGACATATAAAAATAAAGGGTCTCCCTTCGCTGCCTGGCTCTACCGGATTGCCCACAATCTGGTGGCCAACTGGTATCGCGATCACAAACGGCGTCAGGAAGTGGGGCTGGACGGCCTGGCTCTCAACGGGTCTAAACAGGAAACACCCCAGCAGGTGGCCGAACGAATCAACGGGCGAGATATCCTGCTGGAAGCCATCCAAAAACTGCCCCAAGAACGGCAAGAACTGCTTACCCTGAAATTTGCCGAAAAGATGTCCAACGCCGAAATTGGCCGGGTCATGGGCCGCAGCGAGGGAGCCATTAAATCGCTTTATCATCGAACGCTGGTGGCTTTGAAAGAACTGCTCAGCGAGCACGAAAATCTCATTATCGAATCGGATATTGATGATAACACCGCAACCTAAGGTGACGGCGTGATTAAAATTGTAACCGATACGACCTGCGACCTGCCTGCCGACCTATTTGATCGCTACCGGATTTCAGTCGTGCCAATTAACATTCAATTCGGACAGACAACGCTGCGCGAAGGCATCGATATTCAACCCGACGCCTTCTACCAGCGCATAGAAACCACGGGCAGCTTGCCCACCACCTCCCAACCGTCGGTTGGCCAGTTTTGCCAATGCTTCGAGGCTCTGGCCGCTGACGGCAGCGAGATTTTAGCCATCCACTTAACCAGCAACCTAAGCGGAACCTGGCAGTCGGCCACGCTGGCCGCCCGACAGTTAGCCGGCCGGGTTAAGATCACCGTGCTAGACAGTATGACCAGTTCGGTTGGGCTGGGACTATTGGTGCGCGAGGCGGCCCAACTAGTCGAAGCCGGCTGGCCGCTGCCCCAGATTGTGGCCCATCTTGAAACGCGGCGATCACAAATGGCCGTGTTTATCCTGCTAAAAGATTTGCGCTATGCCCGAATGAGCGGCCGCGTTGGCCGTATTCGCGAAACCCTGGCTTCCGTGCTTAAGGTCAAGCCGATTATCGGCGTCAGCGACGGCGCGCTGATCCCGCTCGACCGCGTTCGCGGCCAAAAGCAGGGCATCGCCCGCATGATTGCGCTGGCCCACGAAACCGTAGGTGATGCCCCGGTGCATCTGGCCGTTGCTCACGCCATCGATCGTCCCCAGGCTGAAACCATACTCACCCAGGCTCAAGCCCAACTCAACTGCCGCGACACCTTCATCGCCGATTTGGCCATGTCACTGGCCGTCCATTTTGGCCCCGGTTCCGTCGGCTTCGTTACTTATCCGGCCTGATCGATTAACCTGGCTTAGCTTATTAAGGAGAATTAACCTTGGACAAAAAAATGCTCAAAGAGATTTTAGCCGCCCACGCCGACCAGTTGCTCAAAGGCAAAGCCACCGGTGAAGATTA
>JAGRCC010000864.1 GCA_020433785.1 Anaerolineae bacterium | reverse complement strand
GCCAGTTCTTACGCCGCCGGCCCAATGGCGAGGTGTTGTAGGGCAGATGTTGTAGGCTTTACCGCCTTTTGAAAATGCAGACCTGGAGCGTCAAAGTAAACTTTGACATGTCTGTGAATGACAAAGCAAACTTTGACGCTCCTGTTGACAAAGCAAGCTTTGTCGCTCCTGTTGATTTTCATTGTCGTTGCTGTATCTGGGAGTGAATGAACATCCGGAATATCAAAACGCTTACGCTAGTGATTGTTCTTGGCCTGGTCGTGATCGGGTTAGGGGTTATTGGGCTATCGCTGTTCGATCAAATGGCCTGTGAAGGGCAGTTGTTTAATAACAATGAAGCGCCGACCACCGCGCAAAAACTGTTCGGCGAACGGGTGATCGGCCAAACTTTTGTCGCGCCGAGGGATGGCCTCAACCGGATCGACGTGATGTTTTTGACGTACAACCGGCAGCCTACACCGCCGGTTTCGCTGCGGCTGTTAGCGTTAGACGGCGAGCCGGAAAATCCTCTGGCGGGCGGAGTCGAAGTGTTTCATACAACAACGAAGGCCAATGCTGTTCAAAATCACATGTGGTATCGCTTTAATCTGCCGCCGATTGATACGTCCGGTCAGAAGCGGTATTTGATCGCTTTGGCCGCGCCGGAAGCCGCCGCTGAACAGGCGGTGACTGTGGGCGGGATCGAACGGAATGTGTATATGCCGGGTACGGCGTTTTTTGGATCAATGCCGGTGCCGGCCGATATCGCTTTTCGGACCTGTTATGAGTTGAGCGCCGGGGAGAAGTTTAGCGTTTTAGCCGAGCAGCTAACCCGGCAGCGGCCCGGCTTGTTCGGTCGGGCCGGTTTTTACGGGGCGACGCTGCTGATTTATGGCGGGCTGCTGGGGGTCTTTTTCTGGCGGTTGGTGAAATTGGCGCTTTAGTAGCGCGAATAGAAAAAGGGCACAGCGTAAGCAAACAACACCAGCGCGTCGAACAAAACCAGGGCGGCGGCCAGGGTCACCAGCGCCTGTTTGCGCCAGCCTGCCGGGACGAACTGATACCAGCCCAGTACCAGAAACAAGCTAATCGGCACAATAACCGGATAGATCGAACGGCCTTGACGATAAACAATGGTATTCGTTATCGCACTCCACACCAGGGGGACGCTGACGGCCACCACGGTCGCCACTGCCAGAGCGGTCAGAGCTTGCAGTTGCGGCCGGGTTTGGTCCGAAAAAATGAGATGTCGCTGTCTTACCAAAAAAACGCCCCAACCAACCACCGCCAAAAGGCAGACGAATAACCACAACCAATACCAGACCGGGTGGAGAGCCACGCTCACCCAGCCGGGAAAGGCCCAAAAGCTGCGAAATAGATCGATCGGCACTACCGGGTCTAACTGGAACCGTCCCCCGATAATTCCCTGCCAGGCCCACGTACTGAGTATCCTCAACCGTTCCGGAGCAAAAAGATAGCCCAGGCCGGCCAGGACAGCAAAGATGGGCAGCAGCCAATACCAACGCCGGCGATGGCGCCATAAATAAAACAAGCCAATAGTGGCAATAGCAAAAGGTAAAAAATAGGCCGTCGCCTTGGCCCACATCGCCACCAGCGCACAGGCCAACATCGCCAGCACCACCGGCCAAGAGAATCCGCGCATCAGGCCCCGCACGACAAAATACAACGTCGCCGTAGCCAGCAGTTCGGCCAGGTTGCCGTTGTTGACCGTTGACATTAAGTGCGTGTGCTGAGGATTAAACAAAACAAGCAGCGGCACACCCAGGATCAAGAAGCGATTGTGGGGAAAAATGGTTTCGACAAGGCGATAGGTCAGATAAATGACGATTACGCTCATCAGCACGGTATTTAATCTGACCAGATACAGTTGCCAAACAATGGGTGACTCAGGGGCCAACATAATCGGCCAGCCAATGGCGGCATAGGTGGGCCGGCTGCCGTATTGCCCCTCGTACGCTTCATTATAGAGAATGATGTAGCGACTCAACGGTTGGCCGGCCTTATAGGTGGGACGCTCCGCATCTAAAAAATCCCACATGGGAAAGGTAAATAACGATTGGCTCAGGTCGTCATACCAAGCCGGGCCGTTTGCGGAGGTGCTGACCCACTCCTGAGCGGATAACGCCGCTTTGGCCCGCTCGAATTGGCCCGGCTCATCAGGAGCTTGCCAGGGAGGGATGAGAATGGCGTACATCACGCCACGGACCAAAGCTAAAGCCAAGAGTAAATACAGCAATCTAGACATGGTTCAGGAGGGTATTGATCGACTGCCGCCAGTCGGCGCTGCGTTGGCCGACGCTGCGTTCTGAAAAAAGGTATTGGTCGGCCTTTTGGGTAATGTGTGTTCTGAGGCTGTCGTCAAACAACAGCGTTTCCAAGGCCTCACGCCAGGCATCAGGGTGATTATCCACCAACCAGCCGGTTTCGCGGTGTCGAACCGAGGCTTCATAAGCCGGAACTTTGCTAAAAATCCCGGCGGTTCCCAAGGCGCAATAGTCCAAAAACTTGATATCCGATTTGCACCGGTTGAACGGGGTGTCGGCCAGCGGCGCGATGGCGACATCCCAGTGGAGGTTCCGGGTGAACCACTCCATAAAATCGGGGTACTCACTGTGCTTGAGCTTATGCCGAACCACCCGCAACGGCAGTTGCTTGAGCGACTGTATCGTATCGGGCCGGCGAAAACCGCCCACGAGCTGAAGTTCCAGTTGGCCAGGATGGCGTTCGGCCACGGCTTGCAGCGCGGACCGGATCATCAGCAAATCGTTGTCGTGAGTGAGCGTACCCATATAGCCGATAACTTTCCGGCGCTGGGGCCTAACGCCCAATCGGGCCAGAAAACCGGCTCGCTTGGCCGGCTGCGGATGAGGCGAGTGACCATTTTCCGAGTCAAATCGACGAGGCGGCAGCAAGCGTTCATCCAAGGCGTGGGGCAGCACCACGATGTTGGGGTTGAAATCGGCAAACTTGTTTTTCAGGGCGGGCGTGGTGACGATAATGCCATCAGCCGCCGTCAGGAAAAGACGCACCACGGCCAGCCGGTCATCGGTCGGCTCCCAATCTTTGACTTCGCCCGGCAGGTCGAAAAAACTATCATCCAAAGTATAGATGAATTTGGCGGCTCCGGCCCGCACCTTGGCCAGCAGCGACCGCGCCAAATCCGGCGAGATATCGGGCCGCCAGAGGCGATCGACGATGACGGCCTCGACGGGCTGACCGGCGTAATCAAGTCCGGCCGTGACGTCGAAGGCCGGTTGCAGATGAGGATGGGTTAAAGGGCGCAGCAAGCGAATATAAGCGCTGCCAAACGGTCGCCGGTCGGAACCGTGCTCATAGAGAATGTGGATTCGGGGCCGGGTCATAAGCGCTCGGTCGGCTCGAACAGTGTGGATAAGATGTTGAAAGCCGCCCGCTCCAGGTAGAATTCGCCCACATCGCGCAGGGCTTGCTGTTGTAATTTCAAACGCAGCACATCGTCTTCGATTAAACGGCTGACGGCGGCGCGGCACGCTTCGGGCGAGGTGGTATCGACGACCAAACTGTTTTCTTCGCAGCGAGCGAAGCTGGCCGCGCCCCCCCGAGCCGGCACCACTACAGCCGCCCCGCAGGCCATCGCTTCCAAGGCGGTCAGGCCCATCGCTTGATGCGATGAAAAATCGACGAAGATATCGGCCTCGTTCAGCAGACGCGCGACCTGGGTTTGGGTTAATACGCCGGCTAAATTCCAGGCAAAGTCGTGAGGTAAATCGGAAAATTCCGGATTCTCTAAGGCGATGCCGAAAATGATAATCCTCGCCTGCGAAGGGTATTGGCGGGCAATTTGATGCAAGATTTCCATCGTCAACCGGGCGTTGCGGTAGGGTGGTCGAGGGCGGACCATCGCCACAATATTCAAAGGACGCTCCGGCCAGTCCGATCCGGACCGAGGCCGGGGGCGGAATAGATCGATATCGACGCTGACGCCGACTTCATGGCAGTCGGCCCCGGTTTGAGCTTTGACCTCCTGGCGAGTCCAACCGGTTTTGGTAAACCGGACCAAGTCGGGGATCAGCGTGTAAGATGCTTTAGCCCGTTCATAATCCGAACTGCCCGGCGGGTAAATGTACGGCTCAAACTCCTGTACGTAATAGCCCAGCACCGGCTGGCCATGCTGCGGTGTAATCGGCGCCAGCCACTCGACGGCCCAGTTGGCGGTCGCAATCACTGCATCATACTGCGCCGCCCATACAGCCAAATCTTCTTTTTGACCGTAGCGCACAGGCAACGATAACTGCGGATAGCTCCGCTCGAAAATTTCGCGGTGGCCGGTCAGGTTAAACAGGGCCACCTCGACGCCCATTTGCTGCATAACCATCGCCTCGTTAATGACCACGTTAGCGCCGCCGCCCGGTCCCACGATGGGCAGAACAAATAGAAGGCGTTTGCCTTTGAAGCGAGCCCGGCCCTGACAAAGCACGTCCTGTCGAGCGACCATAACCCGGCTGCGCGCCCGGATGCCTTCTAAAACTCGATCCTGGCGGCATACGGCCAGCCCCTGCTGAACGACGCCTGCGCCATGCTTTTGGGCGAGGATAACTCCGGCCCGTTCGCTGAGGGCTTTACGCCGCTCATGAGAGTAGCTGCGAGATTGGGCATGAAACACATAGGCATCGTCGGCCAGGGCGGAACGCCAGCCGGCTTGGCGGGCCGTCAGCACATAATCGTTTTCTTCGCCATAGCCGGCTCCAAAATTTTCTTCGTCAAACGGGCCGATTTGATCGAGCACCTGACGCTTGAGTAGCAGACAAAAACCGTTGAGGAAGGGCAGCGATGGGTAAAGTCGGGCCAAATAGCGGGCCACCCAGCGAGCCATATCGTCAATCGTGACGTCCGGCGGCAGCGGGTTGACGGCCCAATCGCCGGCCTGATCAACTTCGGGAATGGACTGCCAGGAGGCGGTGTTCGACAGCGGGCCGACCAGCCCAATGCGCGCATCCGACTCGGCGCAGGCGATCATCCGGTCGAGCCACTCGGGCGTGACGATGGTGTCGCTATTTAGCAGGACAACGTAATCCGCCGTGGTTTGAGCCAGACCTTGGTTGGCGGCCCGGGTGTAACCTTGGGGAGTCTCGTTTCTCAGCCGGGCGACGTCAGGGTTGGTACGCGCGTAGTGAATCAGGAAATCTCGGGTTAACGGATCGCTCCCATCATCGACCAAGATGAGGTGATAAGGCGGCGAAGTATGCTCGTGGAGCGAGTCCAAACAGCGCTGCACATCCGGCAACGCGTTGTGAACGCAGATGATGATATCGACCGTGGCTTGATGGGGCTGAAGCGGCGGGCGCGATTTTAGCTCGTCGATATGGATGACCTGGCCCTGACTCGGCGGGCGCAGGCGCAACCAGGAGCGCCACAACTGCGTCTTGACCTGGCGGGCGACTTCTTGCCCCACCTGCTGTCCGGCTTCGGCCAATCCTTGCCACCGCCGGGTTTGGAGAGCGTGAACCACATCATCGAACGCTTGATCGCGAACACTGCCGGGCGGCAGCAAGCCGGCTCGCCAGGTTTGCAGCTTTCGGAGCAGCAGCCAGCCCACACTGCCTTCAAAACGGGTCAGTTTGGCTCTCTCGGCCAATAAATTGGCTTGCAACTGGTCTAATTCTTGACGCTGTTGGGCAATAATCGCCTGATACCGCTCATTTTCTTCGGCCAGCCGTTGCAATTGCTGTTCATGGTCGGCGGTTACGTCGGGCCGTGTTTTTTTAGTGGCAGTGATAGGCTCAGGCATGAAAGGTTCTTGCTCGTTCACATTGACGCAGAGTATAATTTAGCTCATTTCCACGACAGAGTATGATTAAAGTACGATTAGAGTACGATTATAGTAGAGGGACAAATACGAAGCAAATGGGATTGAGATGAGCCAAAGCCTTAAATTTCTAGCGCTGCTGGTCAGCCTGACGCTGGTGCGAGGTTTCATTTATATGACCATCTTCCCGCCCTGGCTGGCTCCGGATGAGGCCACCCATTTTGAAGCGATTCGGCTCATCGGGCAAGAAGGGTTATGGCCCACCGCCGAAGTTTATCAAACGACCCCGATGCACCCGGACATGTCCGCCAGCTTCGACACGTTTCAGATATGGCAGATTTCGGGGCTGGCCCCGCCGCAGGGGATCATCACACCGGGTCAGCCGGTTGGCGATCTTTATAAGGACTACTATCCTCTCCACAACGGCGGCAGCGTCGTTTTGGCTGATAAGTATCCCCTGTTCTATCATCTTCTGCTGGCGCCATTGGCCGCGGCCGGCAAGTCGTTGACGATCGTTCAACAGGTGTATCTGCTGCGACTGGCGTCGCTCTTTATAACCACCATCACCGTTGTCGCCGGCTGGTATTTGGCTCTGACAATTTTCCCTAACCGAAGAATATACGCCCTGGCTTTGGGCCTGTTTCTCATTTTTCTGCCGATGCATCTCCATATCAACACCTCGATTTCCACCGACAGCTTAACCACTTGCTTGGCCACGCTGTACTTTTTGATGCTGGCCCGTATTTTCTGCCGCCGTGCATCGCTCTGGAATATTGCCGGAGCGGGTATTTTCTTGGGACTAGCTGTACTGAGTAAACCGACGGCCCTATTCCTCATTCCCACTTCGGCAGCTGCGGTGATGATCTATGTAGCGCGACGCCGGCGGTGGCCTTTATGGCGACTGAGTCCCTTGCTGCTCATTTTACTCGTTGCCACGTTTATCGGCTCCGTCCTGTTTTTTCAAGTAGCCAGCGGCGGGCGGGGTTTGGCGACGCTATCATTTTCCGACGAGGCCCTTGACCTGAGCCGATTATTTTTCAAAGAATCGCCGGCCACCTATTTAGATTCAATCCGGTGGGGATTTTTATCCTTTTGGGGCCTATTTGGATGGGCGAATATTCCCATTCCGGGTCGACTGGCTCAACTCCTGTGGGGTATCTGCTTATTAATCGGTATAGGGGTTATTATTTTTTTTGTAAGGCACGTCCTAACCGTCAATGACGATCAAGCGCGCCTAACCTATGCTCAACGAGAAATGATGTTGATTTTAGGAATCGGCAGTTTGTTTGCTTTAATGGGGTTGTATACGCCTTTGATAGCCTCTTCATTTCAGCAATGGGCGCCGCAATCTCGGTATCTCTTTCCAGCGCTCAGCCCGATAGCGTTGATCGCTTTTCTCGGGTTTCAACAGCTCATCCCCGGCCGATGGTCTTACCTGGCCCTACCGATTTGGCTGTTGGCGCTGATCGTTTTTGATACACTGGTCCTGAGCTACACGGTAATTCCACGTATTTATGGCTAATATTCCACCGACAAACGGGTCTAACAAGAAATGGACGGCTGGGCTGCTCATTATACTGGTCCTCCTCGGCTGGGCGAGTTACCAGATTTTTTTCGGCCATATTTCCCACTTTAAGACCATTTACTATTCTCCTCTTTACTCGACGAATATCTATTCTCTGGCAGGCAACGCTCAAGTCACCCAGGAGTTTGAGGCGGATTATCCCGGTCTGTACCGGATCGATTTATACTTTGAACCTCAAGCAAACAGCAGTTCCGGGGAGGTGGTGCTTCATTTGAAGCAGCAGTGTAAAGACCCAGCCGACATCAAAACATTCGTCGTTAACCCATCGAATATTGTGAGCCCATGGGCGCTGCCGTTCGTCTTTTCACCCCTGGATGATTCAGCCGGGCAGCACTATTGTCTGGTGTTGGAAAGTCAATCGACGGCACAGAATGCCTCATTAGGCGTGTATGCCAGTGAGGTCGATGTCTATCCGGGCGGAGACGCCACATACAAAAGCAATACTGTCGAATTACCCGACAGCAAAACAGCGTCGCTCCCGTATCGAACCTGGCTGCCGCTGGTGCAAAAAGCGCCGGCTGTCGATCACCGTCAATTCGACATCGGGTTCAACCTTTACTACAATGGTTCAACCGGCGCGATCATTCAAACGCTGCTGGGGCGGTTAGCGGCCAATAAACCCGGTTTATTTGGGCAGCCTATGTTTTATCTTCTTCTTCTTTTATCATACGGGGGATTATTAGTGGGATTGTGGGTCGCCATTTTGAAGGAACCCCGTTCTTAAGGATTATCGATATCGTATACTTGGGCATTAATGGCAAACTGTTATTCAATGGTGAGGATTTGAGGCGACTTCGTGCGCGGTTCTAGGGGGTTTATATTCCCCGCAACATGAGGACCGTTCCAATGGTTTTCAGTAAGATGACCACATCGAGATGAACCGATTGGTGCTTGATGTAGTAGAGATCGTAGCGCAGTTTTTCCAGGGCATCAACGGCGGAGCGACCGTAATCGTAATTGACCTGGGCCCAGCCGGTGAGGCCGGGTTTGACGGTTAGGCGGGTGCGGTAGAAGGGGATCTCCTGTTCAAGTTCCTGTAAGAATTCGGGGCGTTCGGGGCGGGGGCCAATGAGGCTCATCTCGCCGCGCAGGACGTTAAGCAGTTGGGGCACTTCATCCAGGCGAGTTTGGCGTAAAAAACGACCCATCCGGGTGATGCGGGGATCATCGTAGTCGGCCCATTTGGCGACGCCGTCTTTTTCAGCATCGACGACCATCGAGCGCAGTTTGATCAACTCGAAGATGTGACCGCCGCGGCCAATGCGCCGCTGGCGGTAAAAAATAGGGCCGGGGGAATCGAACTTGAGCGCTACGGCCAAGAACGGAAAAAGAGGTACAAATAGCAGTAAGCCCAACGCCGAAATGAGGATATCCATCAAGCGCTTGGCCATTCGATAAGCCAGAGTCTGGCTGCGGCTGCCAAGCGGCAGGGCCACAAACCAGTTATCGCCGATGTGCTCGACGGGCACGCGGTCGGTCAGCGATTCATACAGCTCCGACATCGTAGAGATGCGGACATTGCCTTCGTAACAGGCCATCAAGCTGGTCAGCACGTGGCCCGACATGTCGCGGGTGATGGCCAGCACCACATCGGTTATACCATTCACTTGAGCCAGCCCCGGCAGCGACTCGACCGGGCCGAGTACCGCAGCACCTTGAATGGTTGTTTGCTGCTTAGCCGGATCGTCATCGACAAAGCCGATAAGTTGAAAGTGAGCCGGCGCAAAATCGGTGAAGATTTTGGCAATGGTCTGGCCGGCCCAACCCGCGCCAACGATGATCGCCTTGTGCCGGAAGACGGTTTTAGTGAAGGCCCAACTGTAAAGCAGCCGCCAGCCCAATAGCATAAAGGGCGAGATGATCGCAAATATGCCGACGAAGTGACGCGGCAGCGACCAGGGCGGCAGCAAGGCGTAGATAAGTAGATAAACGGCAAAAATTTGGAAAACGGTCTTGGAGATAGCCACAAAGCTGGCGACGGGATCGGATGCGACTTTGGGTTGGTAAGCGTTATTAGCCGTGGCCAGCACCAGATAGACAGCGGTAACGACAATAAACCAGCCGCTGTAGGAGAGAATCAACGCCAGCGAAAAGTCCCAATTTGAGCGTTGAGCACCAAACCACAAGCCGAAGATAAGAGCCAGCACCACTAAAACCCCATCGACGGTGAGCAAAACGTTTCTATGCTCAGCCAACTGCATTGAAAAAGAGCGGCTGCGCGTGCGGGTAATAGTGGGGTTAAGAAGAAGCTTTTCTTCCATGGGATTAACGCTTTAATTTACCGCCTTGGAGCGCGATGGTCAGTAGGCTATACCAAAAGCCTGAGCCCCAGGCCAAGTGGATAGTGGCGAAGATCATCGGGAGGATGGGCAGGTATCGCCAACCACCACGTCTGGCTGCTATTGTACTGGCAACCCCATTTGCAAGCAAGTAACTGCCGGTCAGGCAGACGAAAAGCCAGCGGGCCGGTCGCCACAATAGGCCGGCGAGCAAACTCCCGGCCAGCGTGCCCACAAAAACGGGCGGTACGGCCTGCCGCCAGCGCAGCGATTCGGGGTGTTTTTGCAGCATCCGCACTTTCCAGCGGCCGTATCGAAAATATTGACGCCAGAGCGCTCCCAAGGAGTGACGTGGCACGTAGGTTGATTTGAGGGCCGGACTGAGTAAGATTTTGCCACCGGCCTGACGCAGGCGATAGTTAAACTCGTAATCTTCATTAATTTTGAGCTGCTCGTCAAACAAACCGACCCGATCAAAAATCGTGCGTCGAAACGCGCCCATGTAGACCGTATCGACCACTTGTTCACGCGCCGAATAATGGAACTTTGAACCGGCGATCCCGAAAAATGATGTTGTGGCCATGGCGACGCCTCGTCCAACATAGCCCTGGCCAACGGGACGCATAAGGCCGCCCACGTTCTCAAACTCACCATTGGTCAGTAGGCGAACGCAGGTTTTGACGTAGTCAGGCTCGATGAGGGTGTGACCGTCCACCCGAATAATAATCTCACCGGCCGCGGCTTGGATGCCGATATTCAATGCGGCTGACTGAATCCGCCGGGGGTTATCGAGCAGCCGGCTTCGAGGCCACGTTTTCAGGAGATCCTGCACGATTTGGCCGGTGCCGTCGCCAGAGCCGCCATCGACGACCAGGATTTCCAGGCGATCTCGAGGGTAGTCTTGCGCCAGAACCGCGCCCAAACTTCGATGAATGAAGGCGGCTTCATTAAGGACGGGCATAATGACTGTAACTACCGGCCAATTGTCAATCAACATCAGTACCACAACCGGCCATAGTGAGATTTCAAATAACGTACCGACGCCGCGCTAAGGGGAGTTCGTTCGGTGCTGTTGAGAACGGCCAGCCCCGCTTTAAGCCCGGCTAAATATTCTCGATGGGCGGATAGTTTCAACGCCTCGCGGCTGTAGACGCTCAGCCAGAAGCTTAAATACACCGGAATGTAGGGCCACGGCAAATATTTATACGATAAGAAAAAACGATTGCGCACGTGATAGTATAATTCCGGGTGACGGAAGCCGTCTCTTCGACCCACGACAGATGCCTCCGGGTAGTGATAAACCGTCACTTCGGGCCAATAGACCAGTTCAAATTTACGTTCCACGGCGCGATATGAAAGATCTAACTCCTCCTCGCCAAACATCAGATCGGCCTGATAGCCTCCACATGTTTCAAAAACCGTGCGATGGAGGGCATGGCATGTCCCCAAAAAATAGGACACCGGCTGCCGCTCATTGACGATGCCCGGTCGCTTTCGCCGGACATAACGGCTGAACGGAACAAACAGTTCGGTTCGCCCCTGTTGATGATCGATCACTTTAGCAGCCAAAATGCCCAAGTGGGGCTGGTGCTCGAACGCATCGACTATATTAGCTAAACAACGGTCATGGGCAAAATAGGCATCATCATCGATGACGCAAAAAATATCGCCGCTAGCCTGCTGCATCAAAAAATTTCGACCACCGGCCACGCCCAGCGGCGTCTCGGAGCGAAAGCAGCACAACCGTTCATCTTGAAATCGAGCGGAGATTTGTTCAGCCAGGCCGTATCGGCTAGAGTTGTCATCTAAGATTAACACTTCAAAAGAGGAACAGCACTGTTGGAGCACACTGTCCAAACAGCGCAGCAATACATCAATTCGGTCTCGGGAGCCAATTAGGACAGATAGTTTCATCAAACATCAACTGTAATTAAAGCGGTGACCGGCACATTCACTCCAATGGAGACGATGCAATTATTGTAACGAAGTGCCGGTCACCGGGTCTCTGATTGGTTGGTACGAGTGGAGCAGGCACAACGCGGCTTCTCTAAACTGAACCAAAGCAATTCGCCAGTGACCTGAAACCATAAATCGCGTCGCCGTTTTGGCCGCATACAAAGCGGAGTAGCCTAACGCTCGGCGGTAGAGACGGTTGCTCCGGTCGGCCGGAAAATAGCGCCGGCAAATGTCGATACATAGGCGTCGCTCTTGAATGTTCGCGCCCGTTTGAAACAGCCGAGACGTATCCGACTGGCCGTGAACCCGATAAGCCACCAGAGGCTCAACCTCGAACCAAATTGGATAGCGGGCGGCGATGCGCACCC
>JAGRCC010000071.1 GCA_020433785.1 Anaerolineae bacterium | reverse complement strand
GGGGTCGAGGGCATTCTGTCGCTGTTGACCTCCAAGATTGACGATGACGTCATGGCCGCCGCCGGCTCCAATTTGAAGGTGATTAGCAACTACGCCGTCGGCTATGACAACATCGACATTCCGGCGGCTACCCGGCGCGGTGTGCCGGTGGGCAACACGCCGGGCGTGCTGACCGACACCACCGCCGACTTTGCCTTCGCTTTACTGATGGCCGCTGCCCGGCGTGTGGTCGAGGCCGACGTCTATACCCGCGCCGGCAAATGGCAAACGTGGGGCCCGAGCCTGCTGCTGGGCCAGGACATTACCGGCGCGACGCTGGGGATTATCGGTTTCGGACGCATCGGCAAGGGGATGGCTAAACGCGCCCAGGGCTTCGATATGGAGATCTTATATTATAGCTCCGACTGCCAGCCCGATCCGTACGCGGCGGAGATTGGGGCGCAGTGTGTAGATTTAACGACCCTGCTGGAACGATCTGATTTTGTGTCGGTCCACGTGCCGTTAAACGACCAGACCCACCATCTGATCAACCAAGAAACGTTACAAATGATGAAACCGACCGCCGTCTTGATCAACACGGCCCGGGGACCGGTGGTCGATACCGAAGCGTTGTACGAGGCGCTGCGCGACCAGGTGATTGGCTATGCCGCCCTGGATGTGACCGACCCGGAACCGATCCCGGCCGATCATCCGCTGCTGACCTTGGATAATGTCATTGTCGCCCCCCACATCGCCAGCGCCAGCTACGCCACCCGGGGAAAAATGGCCATGATGGCCGCCGAGAACCTGATCGCCGGCCTCAAGGGCGAGCGGTTGCCTAATTGTGTCAATCCTGAGGTTTATGGGTAAGGGGGACGTGAAGTGATTCACACCGGTACTCTAAACTAAGCCTGTTGCCAACTTGATATCCGCTTGGCTAATTCCTCGCCTTCACCCCGATGCCAGTTGTAAAGCGTGGCTGGGTCAAAATCCGCGTCATTAGGCCAAACCAACGTATGAAAATCAGGGTCAAGGCGCACTTGGTTAAATAAATCCAAATCCCGTAACGGCCCAAGATAGTAACCCTGTAAGACCGGCTCGAAGTTGATAGTCTGTTCAGTCTGGTCATCAAAAACGACCCGAATAACGTAATCTCCGACTATTTCAAATTCTGTAACACGTACCATTAGATGAGACATAGCCATAGCTCCTGTTTAACGCAACGGCGGTATCTTATTTAATAATTCTTGATTCATAGCACGTTGCCAATTCTCTTGAAGTTCGTCACGATGAAGTTCAATCCAGGCCACAAGTAACCGATGTTGACGTATGGGGAGTTCTCCGGCCAGCGGCTCGGCCGTATCAATACGGTAGCTCGCCACTTGCCCCTGATAGCTGGCGTGAAGGTGGGGCGCATGATGTTGAGCGCCGGTTTCCCAGAACATCCGAATAATGATCCCTTCAAAGCGAGAAATTTCAGGCATAGGGAGTTTCCCAAAACAGATGATCTATTTTAATCAACTTCAGTAACGTCAACCCCTATGAACAAATTTTTGAGGAATAAGCGGCCAGGGAGACCGACAGTAACCAATCAGATCGAAGTCGATACCGATATTGTACCCGGCAACCGGCCAAATTGACAAGGAGCTAGACTAGTGGTGATCCAAACAGCGACGCCGAAGCCGACCCAACCGACCCAACCGACCGGCGTCACATCCTTCATCCCTCATAATTCATCCTTCATAATTATTTTCTCAGCTAATTCAACATCAAGCTTATTGTGGAGGGCGATTAACACGAATGAGTTGGCCTGCAAGCTGAGGGTGCGCTTTGATGGCAAGATCGATACGCTGAGCTTGAGCTATAAAATCCGGATCGAAGGTACATACAATTATTCCGGAATGGGAGGCATCGTTTTGATGGAGACGAATGAAGTGTTTACGGTTAATCGTTAGCAGAGTACGATTATTCTTAGCCGCAAAATCTAAAACAGCTTCATCAGGAACCGCCTGCCCGGCGTTGCCTGCTTCTTGGGTGGTCAAAACATCATGACCTAATTGGCGCAATTCTTCCACTACCTGCCGTGGAAAATTTTCGTTACTGTACAGTTGCGCCATCCGTTAGGCTTCCTCGTTTTCCCGGATCTGTTGTTCGATTTCAGCTTTATGAGCACGAGCATAAGCCCAAGCATTCGTTAAATCCTCGGCTCGTAAAGTAGGGTAGGCTTGCAATAAAGCCGCCTCACTAGCGCCTAATTCTCTGGCTCGAACTAAAACCCAAACGGGAATACGGGTTCGAACAATACAGGGTTCGCCGCCACAAACGTCGGGGGTTGTTTCAATACCGGGGAAAGCCTGCCCCAATTCCCGAGCGACCCATTGAAGCAGTTGCGCTTTCTCCGCCGGGGTAAGTAAGGACAGTAACTTTTCAGCTTCTTGGAGTGGGTTCATAAAGAATCTTTGCTCACTTTCTCTACGCCATCACAAATTCACCCACGATAGGAACTTTGACCAGCGACTCAACCGTCCCAAAACGCTGACTAAAATCAAGAAGTGTTAATCCCATAACCTTGCCGGTATCGGGGTGCAAACGTACAATCAGGTTATTATCAAGTTCAACATAGGTCATTCCCTTTTGAGGCTGGCCAAAGGACAGATATAGCACATCGGCTTCGCGGTCATATCCCATCATCAATTCGTTTTCGTTCATCACTCGGTACATTGAACTGTTCTTAGTTCCTGAGGTTATACCATAGGTAATTCGTAATTATGGAACGGCTATTTGCAGAAAAGGTAGCACCAAGATAAAGCAAAGTCAAACTTCATTTTTCTATAATACCTTGGTCAGTTTTAACTCCCAAAATGCCGTGAAAACCACCCTAATGATAGTCACACACATCATTCATCCTTGATTTAAGCCATAGATCGGGTTGAAGTACGAAACTCGACAAAGAACGTGTGTGGGATATTGGATCTTGCCCCTTGAACCAACCGACGATTACTTCTTGAACATGAGTGGCAAGAAAAGACGCTGCTTTATTACCAACGTGGGATATACAGTTTGCGCCAAATTAACCCATTGACTGGTGACAGCCAGTTGATGAACTCCGGGCGGCGTCGATGTCGTGGTGGTAATGAGCAGGATCGATGTCTCCCCCGGTGCGATCTTTGGCAGCGTGAATGAATAAGCGGCGTCGAGGGGTAACTGTATCAATACTAAAGCAGTTGGGATAGCATTGATCCCAATTTCTCTATCCAAATCCCAAGACTCCTCACGTAAAACTCTGATGCTTTTGCGCTAAAATTGAATATGGAATTTGTAAGAGCCAAAGGTGGCAAAATGAACCACTTACTATCACGAGAAAAAACAACCAAAGTATCGTTCACGCTTGTCTTCCTCATTCTGTTGGTCAGCATGCTTGCGTGCGGAGAGGCTAGCCCCGCATCTCATAAGACAAACAGCCCTGACGAGCCTGCTGATGAGGCATCAAATAACAGCAGCAAGCCAACCAACTCCACCGCCAATAACGACGCCAATGCTTTAATTAATGAGCGAATCGAAGCACTGGAATGCGAAGAAGTAGCTTTTATGGAAAGATTGGCAGACACTAGTTCATTTATTGATCTGGAACGGACCAGCTTTGACAACAAAACGGTCGTATTCAAAGATGGTTTCGTAGAGACAGAGTACTTCGCTCACAAAAAGTTGTTGGAAATGTCAGCCAGGTTTCTGAGAGATTTTCCTTGCTTGGAGACGCTGACGGTAAGCATAGACCTTGACGGGCAGCGATATATTACCGATGTAACGATAGATGAGTATGAGGAATTTTTGGGTATTGATTTTAAAGCGATGAACAAGGATATAGAGCAGTGGCGGGCTTTTTTAGCTACTGTTGATAAACCTTTGGTGCAGCGTTTTGCCGAACTATACATCAGTCAAGCCCCAAACTCCGAGATTGATGGGCCAAAGGTAGCCGCTGCTGAAACCAACATCAATGTCCGGGGTGGCCCCGGTACAGATTATAGCATTGTAACTACGCTGGCTGCCGGTGAAAGTCTGCCGATAGTGGGGCGTAATATCGACTCGTCTTGGTGGCAAGTTGCCACTCCCGATGGGATCGGCTGGGTAGCTGCTTTTGTGGTGACGGTCAGCAATACCGATGACACAATACCAATAATCGACGCGCCGCCGCTGTCAAGTCAGAACGGTACCAATCCTTTAGCCGATAATCCCGCCCCAGCAAAGGCGGTGGCAAATGTGACGATTGTACCCAGTTTAGAGGCACCTGATAATCAATCTGATTGCCATCCAAATGCGCAGATCACATCGCCTGCTCCCGGCCTTCCATTTTCATCTCGGGTAGTAGCCATTAGCGGCTTCGCCAATGTGCCAAACTTTAAGAGCTACAAAATTGAATACAGCACCGATCCCCATAGCGGGGTATGGAACTATCTGTTTGAGCAAGACACACCCGTTGAAAACGGTGTTTTGATGCATTTAGAGACATCGACAGTTCCCCCTGGCCCTTACGGCGTCCGATTAACAGTTGTGGATAAATCTGGCAACTATCCGGAACCTTGCATTCGGTGGTTCAACGATCCTGTCTTTTTTACTCCTGAACCGGACACCACCGATTCGGCAATTACTAATATCGAAAATTCGCCGCAACCTACTTTAGACAATTCTGAAGATGTACCCTGTTTGTGTGATGGTGATTATTACAATTGTGGTGATTTTGGAAGCAGTGGATCTGCGCAACAATGCTTCAACTATTGTGTAAGTAGTGGTCATGGGGATGTCCACAATTTAGATCGGGATAGTGACGGAAGTGTCTGTGAGTGGCTGGATTAGGGGTAGAACCAAAAATGAGTTGAGATCATCTCCTTTTCCCAAACCAACCACTCCCTGGAAGTCTTCGGTCTAGAGCGTCATCAAATTCCCCTTCTTGTTGAGATAGTTCGATCATACGCTTAAACCAATCAACAGAATCAATCAATTTAGCTTGACTAAAATCGACTCCTGAAAGGTCAACCTTATCGATATCCTCTTTTATAAAAACTGCATCCCTTAAACTAGCTTTATCCAAAACAATCCCAGTCAACTTAGCAAATACAAGATTAGCCCCATTCAAATTAGCCCCACTAAAATCTGCACCTGTTAGATCTGCGTAATTAAGACTAGCTTCACGCAGACTCACTTTTTTTAAGTTTGCACCAGCTAATATAGCTTCTGCTAACTTTGCATAATCTAAATTAGCTTTGTTCAAAGTGCTTGCAATTAAAATAGACTTATTGAGATCGGTGCCGGATAAGCTTGCCTCAGTTAGATTAGCTTGACGCATGTTTGCTTTGCTCAGGTTGGCATGATCCAAAATAGCCTTATGTAAGTTGCCCTCACGTAGGCTGGCCTCTTGCATATTAGCTCTGGTCAAATTAGCCTTAACCAAATTAGTGCCATTTAAAATTGTTTTGCGTAACGTCGCTGTAATTAAATTAGTCTCGTATAGATTAGCGTCTGACAGGTTAGCGCCACTTAAATCACTACCCTCGAGAATTGTTCTGCTTAAGTCGAGACCTTGTAAATCCAAATCTCTTAAAGTCTTACCCTTTAAATCTAACATGCTAGCGTTACTATGTGCTGTAGCCCGGAGTAACCTTAAAAGCTCATCTCGTCTCATTTTACTTTGTCCTTGTATAAAGTCACACGTGAAATAACTTTGGCAGTATAACAAAGTCAGTAGTTGATCGAAATCCGAGCGCAGTGCAGATAGATTTGAGTAATAAGTCGAGTGAAGAGACCAAAATGGAGCAGTCACGTTGACGTCGATGCCTACTATATTGTACCCGGCGATCACCCAAAATGACAACCAACTGAGGTCAATTTAAGCTCACAAAACAAGAGACAGATAGCCATAGAGAGTAGAAACGACAGTTACGCCCCCCAGCCTACGTTACACTTCCTTTATTGTCGTCACCGAATGTGGTACAATAGTGACAGCCAACTTTTATAAAAGGGCATACCGATGACCATCGATGATTCTGTGCTTTATCAAGAAATTACCCATCGCATTGTGGCGGCTGCCGATCCGCTGCAAGTGATGCTGTGGAGGTAAACAATGACTATTCGAGAGCAGTTACACGACCAAATCGATAATTTGCCGGATGATATTGTTCAACAAATTGCGGATTTTACCCTCTTTGTTATGACCAGACGAAACCTGACGCCGGCATACACTGATTGGCAGAGCAGCGAATGGCAAGACTTTGTACTCAGTCAGTTCTTTCGTGAAGAAGACGAAGTCGAGTATTCATTAGAAGATGCCCAAGAAGTCTATCATCCATGACCC
>JAGRCC010000863.1 GCA_020433785.1 Anaerolineae bacterium | reverse complement strand
TTGGGACGTGCTGCGCCGCCGGGCCGACGACTACGCCGGGCCTGACGGGCCGGTTAAAATCATCACCCGCCTGGCCGAACCGGGTGAAAAAGTCACGACGCTCGATGATAAAACGCACACCATGCCCGATTTCTCGATTCTGGTGACCGATCCCAAAGGCAACCTCAGCATCGGCGGCATCATGGGCGGCGGCGAAAGTGAAATCAGCGACGCCACCCAAAACGTGCTGCTGGAAGCAGCGGCCTGGAACTTCATTAATATTCGCCGCACCAGTCAGGCGCTCAACATCTACTCCGAAGCGGCCTACCGCTTCAGCCGAGGTACGCACCCTTCGCTGGCGATGTTCGGCGCGCTGCGCGGCGCTAAACTCCTGGCCGATATAGCCGGTGGCGTCATCGCCCCCGGTATTCTCGACTACTATCCCAACCCGGCCGAAACCGTCACCGTCGATCTACCTCAGGCCGAAGTCACCCGTCTCGTCGGCATCGAACTCAGCGTCGAGGAAATCAAACAAATTCTAGAATCCCTTGAATTCCAGGTCGAAATAACTGGCTCCCAATCTCCCAATCTCCAATCTCCAATCTCCAATCTCCAATCTCCCCTCCTCCACGTCACCGTTCCCGACCACCGCCTCGACATCTCCGCCGAACCGGTGACCGGCCGGGCCGATCTGGTTGAAGAGATCGCTCGCGTCTATGGCTACGACCGGGTACCCGTAACCGAACTGACCGACGAACTGCCGCCGCAGCGCAACAACCGGCCCTTCGAGCGGGAAGAGCGCACCCGCGACCTGCTGATTCAAACCGGTTTGCAGGAAGTCATCACCTACCGGCTGACCACACCCGAAGTTGAGGCGCGGATTTTGGGGAAAGATTACGTGGAAAAGGCCACGTACGTCACCCTGGCCAATCCGTCAACGCCGGAGCGGTCGGTGATGCGTCATAGTGTGCTTAACAGCGTGCTGGAGATTGTGGCCGAAAACAGTAAACGCCACGCTCGCGTGGAACTTTTCGAAGTGGGCCATGTTTATTTACCCAATCCCAACGGCGTTGGCGAAGCGGCCATCCTGCCCGATGAAAAACGGCGGCTGGTCATCGCTATGACTGGCCCGCGCAGCGAACTGAGCTGGCTGCCGACCGACGCCGAACTGATGGATTTCTTCGATTTAAAAGGCGTCGTCGAATCGCTGCTGGATGGGCTGCATCTCGATCAGGTGGCTTTCAAACCGGCGCAGCATCACGCTTTCTATCCGGGCCGCGTGGCTAATCTGGAAATCAACGGCCAATCCGTCGGGCTGCTGGGGCAACTGCACCCGTACGTGGTCGAGGCGTACGACATTCAAATTGAAGAAGACCAGCCTGTCCTCGCCGCCGATTTCGATTTGGATGTACTGCTGGTTCAAACGCCTGATTTATATGCGGTACGCAGCGTCCCGCGCTTCCCGCCGGTGCAGCAAGATATCGCCCTGGTCGTCGACGACATCGTCCCCGCCGATCAGGTTTACCACCTGATCATGCAAACCGGCCGGCCGCTGCTGACCGAAGCCAGCCTGTTCGACGTCTTCCGAGGCGAGCAAATTGGCGCGGGCAAAAAGAGCCTGGCCTTTAGCCTGACCTTCCAATCGGAAGAAACCACGCTAACCGACAAAGTTGTCGCCAAACAGCAGCAAAAAATTGTCAAGCGGTTGGAACACGAGATCGGCGCCCAGTTGAGAGGGTAAAACAGCAGACAAAGTAATTAATTCACAAAGGACACGAAGAGTTTGGGGACTTCGTGTTCCTTTGTGTGTCTTCAAGGGTCAACAGGTTGTGGCTCCACCAGATTATAATTTACCCACGGTGGTTATTATCCACAAGTATTTAGACGGTTCAGTAATAACATGCCAACTATTACAGCTACCACACGGCCACCAAACGGCTTTTTCCTCAGACAGATCGACTAATTTTGAAATATTTACCAAGATCCGCTTGCCACTGACCGGGCAATCAAGTGGAATATAGGGTAGGTATTTTTGTTTATCCACAATCAACATCCCCTACCTCTTTTCTCCTAAGGTATTATCCAATATATATTGGCTCTTTTTTGGCAGATAATCGATAATTGGGAGAGATTCAAACTTCAAGAGGTGACAGTCATTGGGCTCATTACACCAACGGTTTAGGTCTTAATAACGGGCGGCTCCTCAGGTTGTTAATTTTCCTCCGTTTTTCATTGCTGAGCGAACGAAGCTTTGCTCTCGTTTCATAATGATATCAAGTAGTTCTTGAAATTTCCGTAAAAACTTCTTAAAAGCTTCTTAAAACTGGTACTCGCAACGGATACCCTTTAATTCGACCGGGATAAGCCTCCAAATTTGGGGTTAAGCTGATAGACCACGGCTAGCTGACCGCCGACCACCGCAACAGAGGCGTACACGTTGAAGTTCGGTGGTCTATCGTCGGTGGTTGGCGATCAGGCGGTATTAAAAGCTGGGGCAAATCGAGGTTAGGTGCGAGTGCGTATTTCGTAGATGAGATACTACGTCTAATGTGGGGGTAAAGATGATGTTTTGAAAGGAGAGAAAATTAGCTATTTTTCAAAATAATAGCCGATGCCGTA
>JAGRCC010000862.1 GCA_020433785.1 Anaerolineae bacterium | reverse complement strand
GCTTTCAAACTAATCTCAGTATAGTTAAGCGGGCACTGGTTCAAGGTCACCGGCATATGATTAACACGGTTTAGACAGATTAAAATAGGCGCTATTTGGCGGAATAATCATCGTCAATAACGTAATCATCACAACCCCAGCAGAACTTACGCGAGGAGAGACGAGAAACGTATGAAAGCTGTTATATATGAGACGTATGGTACGCCTGATGTTCTTCACCTGACCCAGGTGGAAAAACCGGTCCCGACCGACGATGAAATCCTAATCAAGATTCGGGCAGTCTCCATAAACGGGTCAGATAAGGAAAACCTAATTGGAAAACCATTGTATGCCCGTCTTGGCGGACTTCAAAGACCGCGTAACCCGATTCTCGGATCGGACATCGCCGGTCAGGTGGAAGTTGTGGGCAAAAATAATACCGAGTTTAAACCCGGCGATGCCGTCTTTGGCGAAATCCCGGGTTATCGCGGTGGTTTTGCCGAATATGTCTGCACGCATGGGAAAACGATGATGTTGAAACCGGCTAGTCTAACTTTTGAGCAAGCTGCGGCCATTCCGCAAGCGGGTGTGATTGCTCTCCAGGGAATTCGCGATAAAGGACAGGTTCAACCGGGCCACAAGGTCTTAATCAATGGCGCGGGCGGCAGTGCGGGTTCATTTGCCATCCAGCTCGCCAAATTAGGTGGCGCAGAAGTAACGGGGGTCGATAATGCTCACAAGCTGGACTTTATGCGGTCGCTGGGAGCTGACCACGTTATTGATTACACCCAAGAAGAATTCACCACCAATGGCGAACAATATGATTTGATTCTTGATCTTATCGCGCATCGTTCAGTTTTCGCCTGTCAGCGGGCACTCCGTCCCCACGGTACTTATTTCTTCGTCGGTGGTTCTGTCGCCGTGCTTTTTCAGGTTTTGCTTCTGGGGCCGTGGCTTAGAAAAACCACGGGCAAAAATATCCGGATGTTGGTGGTTCCGCAAAATAGGGAAGATTTGCTCTCGATTACCGAGTTTTGCGAAGCCGGCAAAATCAAGCCGATTATCGATCGACAGTATTCGTTAAGTGACGTTCCGGAAGCGCTCCGGTACGTTGGGAAAGGACGCGCCAAAGGAAAAGTCGTAATAACTTTAGAATGAAATGAACGTTTTCGATATTGTGTTTACCTATGAATAGCTGGCTAAAACTTATGACTCAGGAGAAGGATAATGCGGGTACTACTATCAACCATTGGATCACGGGGCGATGTCCAGCCATTGGTGGCGCTGGCGCTGCAATTGAAGGCTCTCGGCCAGGAGGTCCATCTGTGCGTGCCGCCCGACTTCCGCAACTGGCTCGAGGGCCTGGGCATGGCCCTTATTACACCCATCGGACCCGAACTGCGCTCGACGGGGAAAGCCCGGCCGGCGGCAGCTCCGCCCACGCCTGAACAGCGGCGTCAAATGATGGCAGGTACGGTCGCCACGCAGTTCGAGACGATTGCGGCGGCCGCCCAGGGCTGCGACCTCATCGTAGGCGCGACAGCCCTCCAAATTGCCGCGCCGTCAATCGCCGAGCGGCTGGGTATTCCCTACGTCTTCGCCGCCTACTGCCCGATCGTTTTGCCGTCGCCGCACCACGCCCCACCGGTGCTGGGGATGCTGGGGCAGACGCCAGCGCCCGCAGCAGATGATTATAGCGCGCTCTGGGAACAGGATGCTCAAAGCTGGAACCTCATGTGGGGCCCGCTGCTCAATGCGCAGCGGGCATCGCTCGGCCTGCCTCCGGTCAGCGATGTACGCCGCCACATTTTGACCGACCGACCTTGGCTGGCCGCCGACCCGACGTTAGCGCCCTGGCCCGATTCCTCCGCCCAAACTCTTTTTCAGACCGGCGCTTGGATTTTGCCGGATACGCGTCCCCTCTCGCCCGAACTGGAGGCGTTTCTCGACGCCGGCGAACCGCCCGTCTATTTTGGCTTCGGCAGCATTCGCGCGCCGCAAGAGCTTAGTCAGGTGATGATTACCTCAGCCCGTGCGCTCGGACGTCGGGCGATTGTGTCTCGCGGCTGGGCCGATTTATCATTACCGGATGACGCGCCTGACGGCCTGGCTATCGGCGAGGTCAATCAGCAGGCGCTGTTCAAACATGTTGCCGCCGTTGTTCATCACGGCGGCGCGGGCACCACCACCGCCGCCGCGCAGGCCGGTGCGCCCCAAATCATTATCCCCCAAATGTACGACCAACACTACTGGGCCCAACGCGTCCACGCTTTGGGCCTCGGAGTCGCGCACGCTCCCGGCACACCGACCATCGACTCGCTGAAAAGCGCTCTCGCGGCCACCCTTCAGCCTGATGTGACGGCCCGCGCCCACGCCCTCGCCGCGGCCGTGCGCAGCGATGGCGCACAGGTCGCGGCCCAACATTTGATAACCGCTCGACCCAATTGAAGAACGAGTAGACATTAAACCGGCTCGAGCCTATACTTTTACCTGAAGGCTAGACCATAAGCCACGTCCGGGCTGAAAAAAGACCGCTGCTTTGGTAGAGGAAAACATGATTCCCATCGAAACAACATCTTATTTTACGGCTGTCAAAAATGAGTTGGCTCATACCACCGCCCAAGTGGTGTGGCATTCTCAACGGGCCAATTATGCGGTCGTCGCCACAATGCTGCCTGATTATATGCCCTGGTATCACCTTTTGGTTGAACTGGCGGGGGAATGGCTGGTGTTCCAATCCAGCTATTTTAATTGGCTGCCTTATGACGATCCCTCGCCACAAATGGGGGTTTTCGTCGATATTCAGCCCGTAAATGAACAGGTTAAAAAGGGGCGGGTATCATACCGGGGGCAGGTGGTCGAAGCGCCGGTCAATGAGCACTATTTATGCACGGTGATTTGGGATGTTCCCGCTGCCCCGGGGGATAAACTGACTTATTTAGAATTGTTGAGCGGAGAGCATTGGCAAGAGTGCGTCGTCTCGTGGTATCCGGCCACAGCGCCCCAATTGGCTGAGGCTTACTTTAAATATTACCAACAGGCGGATAAGGCGAGCCA
>JAGRCC010000861.1 GCA_020433785.1 Anaerolineae bacterium | reverse complement strand
TTACTCGTTCATATTGGGCATATATTGTTGCGGCCAAGCATCCGGCTATGACTGGTCGAGACCAAGATGTTCAAGAGGCTCCCCAAAACCTAGATGAGATCAGGGTAAGTCGAAGTGATCCCAATGTATTATGAGTTACGCAGTTCAAAAGGTGACAGTCACTTTTTGCCGAAAACGAACGTCCGCTTAAGCCCAAACAACTCTATTTATCGCGTCTAAGTGACTGTCACCTGGTTCGATACCCCCAACTGCGTAAGTCCTATGTATATCTATTTTACAAATCCGAGAAAGTAAATCGCTGGATTTGCGCTGTTGCCAAACGGTTAAATGGAGAAGGATTTTTGATTACAACTTACCCGACTGATGCTATCAAGGAAGAAACAAAGATATGGGCCAATTACTACGCTTACTTCGGTTGAATCGGCGCTCGGGTACTTCTGCCCCAAATAATAAAAAGGGCGACTAAGCCCAAAAAAATATTAAACCATATAACTGAAAACTCCCCTCTTGAAATATGAAATATCGTTGCCAATAGCATGAGGGTAGCGCAGCCAATCGCGGCCCAAATGGTGAGTTTAGGTTTGATGCGCAGGAGAGACGGGAGAATCAAACCGATACCCCCCAGAAATTCACAAATGCTGAGGAACTTCAAAAACGTTACGGGAACATCAGGTGCCCAAGCCATCATTTCCGACATTTGTTCAACCGACTGAAACCCCTTGGCGTATCCAGACCAGAAAAATATAAAAGCTAAAAATATTTGAGCGATCCACAGTGCTATATTCAGACCTTTTGCTGGGGAATTTTGTTTTGCCATAACATCTCTCCAATTGAATTTTTACAGGACTTACGCCAATGACTGGTACGGATTAATTAAAAGAGTGCCGGAATTCAACCGGCGAAAGATGGGTTTTGCTCTTGAATAATTTGCTAAAAGATGGCGCATGTTTAAATCCTAATTCATAAGCAATTTCAGCCACGGATAAGTCGGTGACCGATAGTTTTTCTTTGGCTTTTTCAATGAGTTTATCGTGGATGTGCTGCTGGGTGCTTTGCCCGGTGAGTACGGTTAGCAATCGACTCAAGTAATTGGGCGACATATTCAGCTTTTCGGCCACGTATTGAACGGTTGGCAAGCCTGTTTCGGCTAAATCGTCGCTGTTGAAATAGTCGGTGAGCAGCGCTTCCAACTGATTAAGGATTTGATGGTTGGTAATTTTTCGGGTTATGAACTGCCGATGATAAAATCTTTCTGAATAGGTCAGTAACAATTCAAGCTGAGCAATGATAATGGCCTGGCTGAACTCATCAATATTTGAATGATATTCCTGCTGAATATTTTGGATGAGGCTGATTATGGTTGTTTCTTCCTTTTCCGAGAGAAACAACGCTTCATTGACCGAATAGTTAAAATACTCATAGTGCTTGATGGTTTTGGCCAAAGGCGTGTTCCAAAGAAAATCGGGATGGACCAGTAATATCCACCCTGACTGAGTTGTGGTTGTATTTGACCCCATCTCAATTCTATAAACTTGATGAGGCGACATGAAGAACATCGTGCCTTCATCAAAATCATATTCCTGTTGGCCGTACTTTATTTTGACATTGAGGTCTCTTTTAAGGGCAATGCAATAGAAGTCTAACACAATGCTTGTGGGTTCATCATCCGGCGATGGCCTGATCGTGGCGCAATCTATGACACTGATTAAGGGATGTTCGGGTTTAGGTAAGCTTCTAAACCGATGAAATTCGTGAATCGTTTTAATTCTATGGATGACGGCCCCCGAATGTTTTTGTCCCAACGCTTGGGTCGCTGGCTGGCTGATGTGTCCTAATGAATCTGTGGCGACAACTTTCATATTAATGCCCTTTCTGTTTGCGAAATTTTTATAAGCGGATTATATAATTTTCCGGCTAAGAAATCGATAGCCTAATCTGTGATCGTCATAGCCTTTTCTTCTGAATATGGAAGAATACGGAAATTCCAAAATTGAAAGTCCTTTTTGTTCTTGAATAGTTCACTGAAAGTCCCGAATTTATTCCGTGACGGTTATTCATTTTGCGAGGTTATGCCAGTCGGTTTCGACATCCCGCCGGCAATTTGAGTTAGCTTTTTGTTATTGATAATGTTTTTGGTTTGTGTGATAATGGGTCTTCAGATAAAAAGAACCGTTAAGGCGTCGTGAAGGGAAATAGCGTGATGGCCGACATTGCAGATATACAGCAGCGAATCAAAAAGGTACGGAAGAAACGCGGATTCGTCACAGACCCTCTCAAAATTCAGATATTACTGACTGAAGAGTTAGGAGAAATATCATCGGAACTAAAACGTCTATGGTCCAAGAACTATGATGAGTTCGACAGAAATCGCCTTTCAGACGAGATTGCCGATGCATTCGTACTGCTATGTGCGCTTGCTTCGGAGTTCGATATTGAACTGGGTCAAGCTGTCGAGTCTAAATTCTTCTCCAAAGATGCCCATAGACAATGGAAGACTGCTGAGTAGATTTGCATGTCAAAAGAGATAAAAAAGTCATTACTTTATGAAGGTTCACACCGAGACCTGTTTGAGGTGTTTCTTAAACTCGTCGATGATTCACAGGCTCAAACGGCGGCACTTCTGGATTTGATTAGCTGGGAGGATACGCGCTCGCTGTTAAGTATTGGTGGCGGTGAGGGGATCGTTGAAGCAACCTTACTCCGAAATGCACCACAGGCCAAGCTATGGTATCTGGACCCATCGCCCGAGCAATGCCAGGCCTTCCGCCGGCATATGAAACAGGAACATCTGCTGGAACGCGTCGCAGAAATCGCTGCGACGACGTTTCAAATGTATGAAACCCGCCAGAAATTTGATCGTATTGTGTCGATGTTCTCCTGGTTTTACATTGGCACGCACCAACGATGGCTCCGTAAATTGCTTAACTTACTGAGTTCAAATGGGGCGGCCTGTCTGGTGCTGCCGAATAGTGAGTCAATCGAGGCCGATTTTAATCGGAGCCTGTCTCCAGATAAACGGACGACATTGGTTAGTGACGAGGTAATAAGTGCCATGCAGGCGTTCGACTGCGAGGTCACGCAACACACTTATATTAAATGGCTGGCTACCGACAAGCTCTTTGATGGTGAGTTTGCTTCAGAAGCGAGTCTTGCCTTTGCCGCCTTCGTTGCTTTGCGATCAATCACGGCATTTACGCCAGATGAAAAACGCCACATTGTTGATTTGCTCAATGTCAGGCGAGAAGCCAGGGGAGTGCCTCTGGTATGGGATGTTGTTGTTATCAAAAGGGTTAATGATTCAATTAATTTTACCGGTCACGACTCATAAGGAGGGATATAATGAGCAAGATAAAATTTGGCTGGCATATGCCGTCTTTTGCGGTTGATAACAGTTCCGGCGCGACGTTAGTGCGGCAGATGGCCAATGTGCTAACCAAAATTCAAGCCAGCTTTGACACGGCCTGGATGGACGATCATGTCCAACCCTGGGCCGGCTTTGTCGCCCGCGAGACCGATGTGTTGGAATGTATGACCACGATTGCTCATCTGGCCACGGCTTTTCCGCAGATATCGTTCGGCAGTATGGTGGTGTGCCAATCGTATCGTAATCCGGGGTTAGCGGCCAAAATGGCGGCCAATCTACAACTGGTGACCGGCGGCCGCTTTATTTTGGGGCTGGGCGCCGGCTGGATGGAGGAAGAGTATCGGGCTTACGATTTCGACTTTCCCAAGGCCTCGACGCGAATTGCGCAACTGGATGAGACGATTCAAATCGTCCGCCAATTGTGGACGCAATCTCCCGCCAATTTCGAAGGGGAATATTATCATCTTAAAGATGCCTACTGCCACCCGAAACCGGACCCGATCCCGCCCATTATGGTCGGCGGCGGCGGCGAAAAGCTGACCTTACGCGTGGTGGCCAAACACGCCGACTGGTGGAACTTTCATCAGAACAGCCCTGAGACGTATGCCCATAAACTCAACGTGCTGCGCGACCATTGCGAGGCGGTGGGCCGCGATGTCAACGACATTGTAAAAACCTACGGGGCCGAGGTGGTGGCCATCGCCGAGACAGAGGCCGAAGCTCGCCGCATTGCCAAGGCCACACCCTATTCGGATAATTATCCCATTATCGGCACGCCCGATCAGGTAGCGGAGCAACTGCGGCCCTATATCGAATTGGGGGTCGAGCATATTATTGTCCGGTGTGTGGACTTTCCCCGTACGGCCGGGATTGAATTGTTTGCGCAGACCGTTATTCCCCAACTTTCAAACTAACATACGGCCCCGCCCGCTTTACACAGTACTTCATCCAAGGTCAGCGTAATGTAGGTTTGGAGATGGAAAACTGCCGAATTAGTATCCAGTCTAAATCTCAAAATGTCGTATTATGGAGTAAGTCTCGTGAAAAGAGGAGGCTTACCCCCTATGAAAACTTTTTTTCAAGTTGGCCTAACGATTTTGATCATCGTCACCGGAACAGCTTGTAGTCTCCGCAACGGCGTCTCGCTCCATAACGCTAACTCAATAGCAGCATCGACTTCAACGCCGATTTCACCTGAGGCGATCAAATCGCCGCTTCAAACACCCACATCAACCATAACCGTCACGCCGGCTATAACCCCAACCGTTTTAGCAATCGACAGCTCGATTGCGGAGCGGCTCACTATTGCCTTCATCAGCCAGGGACAGATTGGCCTTTGGCACAACGGGGCAACCAGGCGCTTGCATAATGCGCATCCGGCCGATGACGGTTGGGGACGGGTGGCGCTGGCGGATGATGGCCAGGTGATTGCCTTTGTCAGCCAGGGGGAGTTATGGGCCATCAACAGCGACGATACCCACGAGCACCGTCTGGTCAGCGCCACCGACTTTAAATCGATGCCGCCCCTCGATCCCGGCGTTAGTTTACTCCAATTCGACTGGATGCCTAACACGCACAAGCTACTCTTTAATACCCGTTTAAACACAAGTTGCGGTCTAAACTTTGCGGATGACTTATATCTGGTTGACGCCGATACCCCACAATGGGTCAACCTTTTACCCCCAAACCAAGGGGGAGATTTCCATTTTTCGCCTGATGGTCAAAAGGTGGCGCTTGTTTCACCTTCGCGAATTCGACTGATGGATGCGAATGGTCGTAACGCGCGGACCCTGTTGGATTTCCCGTCAGTCAGCACGGCCAGCGAGTTTTCTCATTATCCTCTCCCGGTTTGGGCGCCCGCCTCCGATTCATTGGGCTTAGCGCTTCTTCATCCCGATGCTGTTTATGACCCCACGTTACCCACCACCATCTGGCAGTTACCTGTAGACGGCACAAAACCGTTTACCCTCTCCCAAATCTCGACGCAAGGCGTTTATATTTCGCCCGATTTATCACACATAGCCTATCCCCGTTTTATGGCGCCGGCAGCGACATACGGGGATTTTCCAACGGTTGAACTCCATCTGGCTGATATTGACGGCAGCCATGATTTTGTCTACGCTTCGGGCAAAGTGGGTTTTGTTAATTGGCTGCCGGATTCAGAACATTTTATGTTTTGGCAAGAGCGTGATAACGATTTTTATCTAGGGCAAATTTCAAACAAAAAGACCATCCTTCTAGCTGAGATTTGGTTTTTAGAATTACCCTGGATAGATGAATCCCATTTTCTATTTTATGATGGGAGCGAGCCTTTTGGCTTAAAATTGGGCACAGTGGGCCAGCCGGCGATCTTACTGGTTGAACCGCCGGTCGCCGATTATGATTTCATCCTCAAATAAGCAGTAAGACGGATGATTGCACCTATGGACAGTAATGAGGATAAAAATTTACTGGAGCGACAAAGCTGGCTTTGCCATTTACCGTAGGGTCAAAGTAAACTTTGCCGCTCCAGACTCAGAAGCTGTAATGTAAGGTAATCCGCGTGCCTTGGCCAGGCTCTGACTCAATCTCTAATCGACCGCCGACCTTTTCGATGCGTTCCTGCATAATTTGTAAGCCAAAGCTTGAGGCGCTGTGAGGTGTCGATGGGTTAACGTCAAAGCCGCGGCCTTGATCTTCGATCCGAATCTGGATGTGACTGTCGGTGTGACTTAGGAAAATCACAGCTTCATCCACCTGGGCGTGTTTGCGAATGTTGATGAGTGCTTCCTGAATGGTCCGAATGAGTTGAATTCCCACCTCGTCGGGAAATTTGAAATGGGAAGCGTCACCCGTTTGAATTAGCTGTACATCAAGATCGTAGAAACGCTTGTACTTAGAGACATACTCTTGCAGTGTTTCCAAAAAATGCCCGCCAGGCACGGTACTACTACGCAAATTAAAAATCTCTTCGCGCACATCGGTGTAGGTTTCGCCGATAATTTGCTTGAGCTCTTGCAGGCTTTCCTGAATCTCGTTGACTTGGCCCTGATCTAACTGCATTAGGGCTATCGACATTTTGAGATTGAGATACCCCAAAGCTTGGGCAACCGTATCATGGAGTTCTTGGGCCAGCCGGTTTCGTTCGTTGATTT
>JAGRCC010000860.1 GCA_020433785.1 Anaerolineae bacterium | reverse complement strand
AACCGTTCCGACCACCCGCCGAACCATTCCGACCGCCGCCGAATCGCTCGTACCGTCGCCGAGACCCATTCCCGTTCGCTGAACCACTCCCCACAAAAAGAGCGGTTTTATCAATAGTTGATAAGGCGGGCTATGATTCCGACATCACAGCAACAACAACGAAAATGATCCGGAGCGACAAAGCTTGCTTTGTCATTCACGGTAAGGTCAAAGTAAACTTTGTCGCTCCAGCCAGTTATTTTCAAGGGATATGGAGAGGATTTTTGACAGACGCTTAAATCCGGCTTCTGACTTTGCCCAATCCCCGCAAAACCCGTTCTGGGGTGAGCGGAAATTGATCGAACCAGATACCAATCGCATCAAATACCGCCGAAGCGACCGCCGCCGCGTAGGGCAAATAAGGCATTTCTGCCATCCCTCGCGCTCCAAACGGGCCATCGGGGTGAGGATACTCAACAATGATCGACTCGACGTGTTTGGGAATGTCGTACACGCCGGGGATGAGATAGGTGCTAAAACTGGGGGTCAGCACGCGGCCCTTTTCCAGGCGAAAATCTTCTAAAATGGCGTAACCGTGGGCCTGGACGATGCAGCCTTCAATCTGCCCCACGATTTGATCCGGGTTAATCGCCTTGCCGACATCATCGGCGCAGACCACTCGATCGACAGTGATAAAGCCGGTTTCGGTATCGACCGTAACCTCGACCATTTCAGCCACATAACCATAGGCAAAGTTGGGGACACTGTAGCCGGTGTCGGGATCAAACGGGGTGGTTTTGGGGGCCAGCCAGGTGGCTTCAGCGGTGGCCGGGCGCTCCTCACGCTGCCACTTGCGCAGGGCAAATTCAGCCGCCTCTTTAACGGCGTTGCCGGCCATCATGGTCAAGCGCGAGGCGCTGGCGCTGCCGGAACTCTGGGTAAAAGCCGTGTCCGACACTTCCGGTGTAATTTTATCGACATCGACCCCAAGCACTTCGGCGGCAATTTGAGCCATGGCCGTGTGATGGCCTTGCCCCACATCGGCTCCGGCAATACGCAGTACCGCTTCTTCAATTTCTCCGCCACCGCGCAGTTCAACCTCGGCCCAACTATTTTCCTGATACCCAAAGCTGAAGCCGATATTTTTGAATCCGGCGGCAAAACCCTGCCCTTTGACGAACCGGGGCAGTTCCTCCGGGTAGTCGGGGTTGTTTTCGCCGCGCTTGCCGCCATAATTCCAATTGGAATGCCAGGCCGCCTTGCGAATAACTTGTTCCATACTGACCCCGCCGGGAATGGTCGTTCCGACCACGCTTAACTTATCTTCGTCCAGCACGTTTTTAAGCCGCAGTTCAACCGGGTCCGTCCCCAATTTTTCCGCCAGTTTGTTCATCTGGAGTTCGGCGGCAAAGTGGCCCTGCGGCCCGCCAAAGCCCCGAAACGCGCCGGAAACCACGTTATTGGTGTAAACCGCATAGGCATCGATGGTCACGTTGGGGAATTCATACGGGCCGGTACAGGTCAACACGGCGTTCCCCAAGACCTTGTTACTGGTATACATATAAGCCCCGCCATCAGCGATAATGCGCGTGTCGGCGGCAATGAGCGTCCCGTCAGATTTCGCGCCCCATTTCGAGTAGATGATCATCGGGTGGCGCTTGCAGTGGCCTAAAATCGACTCTTCTCGGCTCCAGATAATTTTGAGCGGCCGCCGGTTGCCGTAGCGCTCGTAAGTACGCAGCACGGCCAGGGCCATCACAATCTGGATGCTCATATCTTCCCGGCCCCCGAAGGCGCCACCGATAGCATCATAAATCACCCGAATTTTGTCGGGCGGCAGATCGAGCGCGTGGGCAATCTGCTGCTGGTCTTCCCAGGTCCACTGTCCGGCACAGCGAACCGTAATCCGTCCCTCGTCATCGATAAAGGCGGTACCGGCCTCCGGCTGAAGATAGGCGTGCTCTTGGAAAGGAGTTTGGTACACATTCTCGATGATCACATTGCAGCTATCCCAGACCGTATTCGTGTCACCTTTACGAACACGCTGGTACTCGGCCACGTTGTTGAGCACGCCGGGATGAAGCTGAGGTGCTCGCCCCGACATGGCAAACTCCAGGTCATCGACCACCGGCAGGTTTTGGTAATCGACTTTAATCAAATCGCGGGCTTCGGCGGCAATCTTTTCGGTTTCGGCCACAATAATCGCTACCTGATCGCCCACAAATCGAACCACATCACCGCCTTTTTTACTCGATCCCGGCCCGCACAAAACCGGCTGATCGGGAATTTGCAGCCCGTATTGGTTAATAGGCACATCCTCGGCCATCAATATGTCCATCACGCCGGGCAGGGCCCTGGCTTTGCTGGTGTCGATGCGTCGAACGCGGGCATGCGGCCGGCCGGCAAAGAGGATTTTACACCACAAGGCATCGTCCGCATTGCGATCGCCGGGATAGAGGGTTTGGCCGGTCACCTTACCAAAGGCATCGAACCGATTTATAGATTGACCAATGGATTTGCCGTTTTCTGCCATAAAAAAGTCTTTCTATGAGCTACTCGGCATTTTGTTGTTGTCGCTTAGCCGCCAACTCTAACGCCTGGAGAATTTTGTAGTAACCTGTACAGCGGCACAGGTTGCCAGTAATGGCCTGTTTTAACTCATCGAGTGTAGGATACGGGCACTCGTCTAGGAGTGACACCCCGCTCATGATGAAGCCGGGGGTACAGTAACCGCATTGAACGGCCCCTTCCTCGATAAAAGCCTGCTGCACCGGATGAAGATCATCGTCTTGAGCCAATCCTTCGATAGTGACCACATGGCTGTGGTGGGCACGCGGGGCGGGAACCAAACAACTCATCACGGCGATCCCATCCAAAATAACTGTACACGCGCCACATTCGCCCTCAGCGCAGCCTTCTTTCGTACCGGTGAGATTGGCATTTTCCCGCAGCAAACGCAGCAGCGTCTTGCCGTTGCCACTTTGAAAGGTATGCGGCTGACCGTTGATGTAAAATTCGATCGGCTCGTCGCCGGTCTCATTGTGAGTGACGCGGGGGGGTTGGCTCAGATGATTAACAAAATGCCCATCGGTGTGGCCCCAGAGCATCACCGGACGCGGCGGCATAGTGTCCGCCTCTGTCCCTTCGGCCAACGCCTCAAGCGCATGCTGCGTCAGCGTCGAAACCATATAGCGGCGATATTCAGCCGAACCGCGCACATCGCTGATAGGCGCGACGGTCTGCGCTGCCAATTCACCGGCATGGATCAAAACATCTTTAGTCAGGACTTTGCCGGCTAAGAAGCGCTCGGCATCTTCCGCCCGAACAATAGTGGGCGATACACTACCCAGCGCGATTTTGGCTTCGGTTACCGTATCACCAAACATACTGAGCACCACCGCCACATTAACAACGGAGATCGCCTGGAATCGACGCAGGCCCAACTTTAAGAACGTACCCACCTGATAGCCGGTCATAGCCGGAAACGAGATATCGACCACCATTTCGTTGGGCTGGAGGGCCGTTTTGCGTACACCCAAAAAGAACTCTTTGAACGGCAGGGTTCGCGTGCCGTGCACACTTTGCACCGTGACGCTCGCGCCCAGCGCCCACAGCGGCGAAATGGTATCGTTAGCCGGCGAAGCCGTTACTAAATTGCCGGCCACCGTACCTCGATTCCGAATCTGCGGCGCGCCCACTTCCCA
>JAGRCC010000070.1 GCA_020433785.1 Anaerolineae bacterium | reverse complement strand
AAGCCAGCTTTGTCGCTCCGGTTAAATTTTCAACATCTCGGCCACCCAGCCGAGGTCTAACGCTTCTAACTTATGACGGGTCGGGATGCCGGTCTCGACGTCCCATTCATTCTGGCGGTAGTACTCATCTAACGCGGCCTCGAACTGCGCCCGATCAACCTTGAAGCCGTCGCTCTGGCCACCTTTGAGCGCCTTTTTGAACATCTTCTCCGGCAGTTTGTCCTGCTCGCGGTCGATGCCTTCCCGCGCATTGAACGCCCGCAGCATATTTAGCCGCCGCTCACCGACGGTCATGATCTCCGGCACGGTCATATCCCAGCCGGTCACATATTCGATCAGGTTGCGCAGTTGTTCCACATCGAAAAGCTGCCAGGTGGGACCGTAGACAAATTGGCAGACGTTGACGCTGTCCATCGCGCTGTAGATATATTGGGTCCGCACCGCATAGCGAATCTTCTCCGGCGTGAGCGACCGCTTGGGCTGCGGCTGGGTCAAATCGAGTACTTTCAGCCGCTCGGCGTAGGAATCGAAGCTGTCCTCGTAGGAGGGGTCGTGCTCGCTGCTTTGGTGATCGGCCCCGAAGGGGTTGGTGGCGTAAATGACGCTCAGGCTGCTTTTGAGCTGCGGCATATGAGCCGGCGCTTCCTGCTTGTGGCTGGTGATCAGATATTCCTCCGTGCCGCGCCCAATCTGTTCCGCCGCCGCCGCCGACCCCAGACCCAGCAACCGGCCGAAGCCTTCACCCTTGGCGATCATCTCGGTCAGTTGGACCATCGCCGCCGCATCGCCGAACTTTAGCTCGATGCCGCCGGTATCGGCCGTGGTGATTTTGCCGTTCTCAAAGCACTCCATCGCCCAGGCGATGGTCGCCCCGCAGGAGATGGTGTCCATACCGTATTGGTTGCAGACCTGGTTGGCATAGGCCACCGCCGCCAAATCGCCGACGCCGCAGTAGTTGCCGAACGTCGAGGTCGTCTCGTACTCCGGCCCGCCGTAATGGGGATCGACTTTGTACGGCCCTTCGGTAATCTCGACCACCCGCTTACAGCGCACCGTGCAGCTATAGCAGGTGTCCCGACCGCGCAAATCCTGCTTATCGACGTCCGCGCCGCGCAGGATGGTATCATACATGGTCGTACCGTTGATGGCTTCCCAGCCGTCAAAGACGCCGCTGTTGAAGTTGTAGCTCGGCAGGCCGCCAACCACCTGCTGCGAGCCGGTCGTTTCGGCGGTGCCGTACTTGCCCAGCCCGGCCACATCCGACTCCGGGATAATCTTGGCCCCGTAGCGGGCCATGTCGATGATGGCCTGTTTGTTGGCCACCGTAAAGTTCTTTTTGCCTTCTTTGCCGCGCACAACCACGGCTTTGAGGTTCTTGCTGCCCATCACCGCGCCCATACCGGTGCGGCCGTTGGCGCGGTTGCTCATGTTGATGATGGCCGCGTAGCGAACCATGGCCTCGCCCGCCGGGCCGATTTGGGCCACTTCGATGTTTTTGTCGCCCAACTCTTCTTGCAAAATGGCCTCAACCTCGCCCGTGATTTTGCCCCACAGGTGCGAGGCATCGCGCAGTTCGTACTGGCCATCGTTGATCCACAGGTAGACCGGCTGCGGCGACCGGCCCTTTATAATGAAGGCATCGAACCCGGCGAACTTCATCTCGGCCGGAAAGAAGCCGCCGCATTGGGCATCGCCGATGGCGCCGGTCAGCGGGCTTTTGGCGGTTGAGGTCATGCGGCTCTGGCCGGAAACCGGCGCGCCGGTGGTTACACCGACCGACAGGGCCAGAATATTATCGGGACCCAGCGGGTCGGCGTGAGCAGGCATTTGGGTGAGGAGATAATGCATATTAAGCGCACTGCCGCCCAAATATTGACGATAAAAGCGCTCCGGCGGCGCTTCGACGGTGAGTTCGCCGCTGGTAAGATTAACGTGTAGAATTTTTCCGTTGTATCCGTAGGGCATTGGATATCCTTTCAAGGTCTTTTGCATGAGTAATGGGTCATTCGTAATTGATTCACGTTTGCCATATAGATGTCCAATCCGGGGGTAAGGGGTAGGAAGTAGGGATTAAGGGGATCAGAATTCGAAAATCAAGTGCCGGATGGACAGGCGGCTTTCAATGCGTCTTAATCTCCAATCCCCAGTCTCCAATCTCTAATTTCTAATCTCCAGTCTCTTTCTATCCCCCGCCAATCAATTGAAAGAGTTGAAGCTGATCGGCATCTTGTAACACACGATCAAGCTCGGCTTCTTCCCCGTTAACCGCCGCCGAAACGGTGCGGGTGATATTCAGTTGTTGGACAGCGTCAGCTACCGTTGCGCCGTCGGGCAGGGTGAGGGTGGTTTTACCTTTGGCCGGGCGAGGCAGATAATCGCGTAGAATGCCGTGTAGGGTGACGTTGATTTGCATGGGTTGGTTTGATGGTTTGTTCGCTTGTTGGATGGTTGATGAGATATTTTAGCGGAAGATGACTATCTTGTACAAAAGATATCATCTCTTGTTGAGTGATATCAGTTAATTCGTATCCGAAAGGGGCGTTGTCGCTTCAAATCTTGCCTGCCAGGCCACCCCTTATTGTATTGTCACTTCTCCGCTAGCGCTGCGAAATGAC
>JAGRCC010000859.1 GCA_020433785.1 Anaerolineae bacterium | reverse complement strand
TTGTCTACAGTTTAAGAGAGTCCCTTGATTTACCAGTTGCACCTAAGCGTAAGCTAGGTGACAGACGTCAAACCGGAAAACCAGGACTAAGTCAACCCTTTAAGTTTTTCAAACGTTCATCAAAAGCGCCGGAGCCACCCGCAGCCTCTGCACATGAATCAGTTTCTACTCGTCGCCCTGTTCGTGTGCCCCATCATGATGAATTACCGGAGTGGGAACCGCCTAAGAATGACTCAGGGTTGATTATGCTAGAGATTGATTAAGGGCTAGAGATCATGACGACATCTTATCGAGAAGTGGAAGGTTCAAAGCAAAAGATTCGTCGTCGGGCGACGAGTAAAGGGCTTAGCTTTGGGCCGATTGCGACAGCGATTACCATTGGGACGGTGGCGGTGCTGTTGGGGGTAACCTTTATCGGCGATTGGCTTCGAACGCCCAAAATTGCCGCCGAGGCGTCGCCCAGTATCATCTCGCCCAATGGCGACCAGGCTCAAGACAGCACTAATTTTAGTTATACCCTTAATGAAGATGCCGACGTCACCATTCAGGTCTTTGATCAAAATAATCGATTGATCCATACCCTGGTTCGAAATGAATTCCAAACGCGCGGCCGACACGTGGCCGTGTGGGATGGTCGTAATAATTTAGATCAGGTCACCACCGATGGCCGCTATCAAATTCGCGTGACCGCCCAAGGTACGATGCGGGCCAGCAGTCAAGAGGCCAACGTCACCGTCGATACACTGCCGCCCACCTTAAGGCTGGCCAATCTGGATGAAGTAGCCCGGGTGCGCGAGGCCAACCTGACCGTCGAAGGTTTAACCGATCCGAACGCCGTCGTTCAACTAACCAGCGAGCCGGCGGTCATCCCGGTCGATGCGGAGGGGCGATTTACTATCAAGCGCCAGTTAGTCGAAGGCTCAAATGTGATCGAGGTTTCGGCCACCGACTCGGCCGGTAACTTGGCCACGGTAGCTCGCGAAGTAATTCTGGTCACCGAACCACCGGAAGTGGCGGTGATTAGCCCCGAAAACGGGGAATGGACCAGCGAAAACCTAATTACAGTGGCCGGCACCGTGCCCTCCGGCACCCGACTCCGGGTCAATGGCCAGGAGGCGGCGGTTAACAATCAGGGCGAATTCAATCGGGAGGTCATCCTGCAAGAGGGTGAGAACGTCCTGAAAATTGAGGCCATTGACGATGTTGGTAACGTGACCTCACAGGAGATGATTGTCCGGCGCAAAACGACGCCGCCTTTCCTGACGGTCAATATTGAAGAAGGGGAAGTTTTCCAGCAGTCAGAGATTCAGGTCATTGGCAAGACCGATCCGAGCACCATTGTGTCGATCGGTGGGCAGACCGTGCCGGTCAGTTCTTTGGGTGAATTCCAGGCCACGGTCAATCTGCTGACCGGCGATAACCTACTCGATGTTATGGCCCAGGATCAGGCCGGTAATACGACTCAATTGCAGCGTCGAGTTAGTTTTAGAGTCACAGCGCCGGAGTCGGAATTGTCCCGCGTGGCCCGCAATTTGCCCGATTTGTCGATTTATATCGTGCCCGTTTTGATTGCTTTGCCCATTTTATTAATCATCGCCTATTTTTTGACTCGACCGGTAGCGCTGGTCGTCTCGGCGGAAAGCAGCAGCTTCAAGCCGGGTATGCCCGAAGAGGGCCGCTTTTTACGGATGGCCATCGAGCTGTCCAAGCCGGCCCGGACCACGGTCGAGATTAAGGACAAACGGAAGAATACTGTGGCTACATTGTTACACCGTCGCCACCGCAGCAGCGGTCAACACACGCTCTACTGGGACGGTTACGATGATTTTGGCCGCGTGGTTCCGCCCGGCGAGTACATGGTCCAGGCTTCGGCCAACACCACCAGCGGCAGCGTTCAAGGTACGCTCAATATA
>JAGRCC010000858.1:2438-2982 GCA_020433785.1 Anaerolineae bacterium | reverse complement strand
ATTATTTGGTCGATCTTCCGTCGTTGTCACGTTTCCACGGTTTAATGTTGTACCCTGATAGTAAGCCACCCAAAAAATAGGCCGAATGTGGCCGCTTTGACGGTCACTAGTCAGCGGTCGACGGTCCCGTGAGGCCGAGTCTTGGTCAAACCGAGTATGTGTCCGTTAACAAAATCCTAAACGGCGACGCCTAACCGCGCTTTCTCCCGGCGGTAAACAGTGCAGCCAAACATCCCTGCGGCTCGGCCGGTTTGGTATCGGGCGGGGTCGGGGTCGGCGGTGTTGGTGTTGGGGGTGGAGGAGTCGGCGTTGGCGGGGTTGGTGTCGGCGGCGTTGGCGTTGGGATAGGTGTAGCGGTGGCTTGCTCATACGCTTTAAGCGCATCGCCTCGACCGACGCCCTGATCATTAGCCGGAGCGCCCAAATTAACCGCGCCGGCCAGCATTTTGGCTTTGACCTGATCGGCGGTGAGTTCCGGATTGGCTTGCAGCATCAGCGCGGCGACGCCGGACGCGTGCGGGGTGGCCATACTGGTGCCGTTGGC
>JAGRCC010000858.1:0-2380 GCA_020433785.1 Anaerolineae bacterium | reverse complement strand
TTCACGCCCGGAAAGACAATGTCCGGCTTGACCCGGCCATCGGCGGTGGGGCCGCGTGAGGAGAAGCTGGCGATGCGGCCGCTGTCATCCATCGCACCCACGGTGATAACCAGGCGTGCACAGCCCGGCGAGCCAACCGTGCGCTCTCCTGGGCCGGAATTACCCGCCGCCACGCAGACCACGACGCCCATCTGGGTGACCGCCTCATCGCACATGACCGACAGCGCATCGGTGCCGTCGCACGAACCGGAGCCGCCCAGCGACAGGTTAATCACCTGGACGTTCTGCTCCAACACCGCCCACTCGATGCCGGCCATCACGCCACTCATCGAGCCGCCGCCGTCGGCTCGCAGCACTTTGGCCACGTAGAGGCTGGCCTCCGGCGCAATACCGACATACTTGCCGTTCGATTTCGCGCCGCTGCCGGCCACAATACCGGCGACGTGGGTGCCATGCCCGTTGTCGTCTTGGGCAGAACTGCTGACGAAACTCTTGGTGGCCATAATTCGCCCGGCAAAATCCGGGTGAGCGGAGTCGATGCCGGTGTCAACGATGCCGACTTTAACCCCCTTGCCTTTTATCCCCAATGCCCACACTTTGGGTGCGGCAATAATCACCGCCGAGGTATCCAGCCAGGTGTGGACCGGCAAATCGGGCCAGATTTGTTCGATTCCTTCCTGGCGGCTCAATTCATCAATTTCCGCGGGGGTAACTTTGACAGCCTCGCCGGGGAATAATTGGAATGAATGCTCCACTTCAGTCACCATCGGCATGGCCTGCACTCTAAAAAAGCCCTGTTTGCGCCGGATAATGACCGGGATCGGCTCGTCATTGGACATGGCGTTCATTTGGCTATGCAGCCCTGAGGGTATTTTAGCCATGATGCTTCCTTTCTATGCTTAGTTGGTTGGATGGTTGGTTAGTTTGATGGTTGGTTGGTTGGTTGGATGGTTTGATAGTTAGTTTGATGGTTGGATGGATGGTTGGTTGGATTTTTTGATGGTTATTTGGGCTACGGATGAGTTACATCGTTCTGATGGTCTGATCCAACTCGATTGATTTAACCCACTCTTGATCAAGTAAATTTATGGCAGCCGCACCGGAACAGGTAACGGCCAGAGCGGGGGATAACCGAAACTGCTGTTTAATATCGATGTCCGCCTCACCACACCACGTTAAATGCGGGGTAGCATCGCCATAAGTGCGGACGATGAGATCGAACAGCTGGTCAGGCATCGATTTAAGTTGTTGTTCTAATTCGGCATTGATTTTTGGCATAGTATGGCTCCTTTAGAACTTACCCGGTACCCTGGGCGACTCACACCTGGTTTTACCGCAAGTTCTATTCTTAACATTTCACTTTAATTATACAATACTACATAAAATAGGTGAAGCACAACCTTAAATTTTGGTAACTGCTATATCATCACGACAAAATTGGATAGCCGCTCAAATCTGGGTATAATGAGGCCGCTTTACGCATTTGATCTGTTTTATGCACCTTTACACTTACGGTGAGTAGCGACTATGGCCCAGCCAATAACCTTAATAAAAAAACTTCCCAACGGTCGCCGAGCCCTGTCGGTCAGGGTTAATGCGGAAACCGATGCAAGGCAAATTATCGACGCGCTAAGCTTACCCACATGCATGCGGCTATTGATGTTATCGGGCGGCGCCAATAACATGGCGGCCGACAAGATGAGCCGCCTGACCGCCCTGTTTGCGGCAATTGGTCGCGTCATTGTTCAAGACGGCATCACGGTCATTGACGGCGGCACCGAGTCTGGGGTGATGAAGCTGATGGGCGAAGCCCTAGGCCGGGCCGGTCGCACCAAAACGGCTCATATCGGCGTGCTGCCGGCTCACGTGCCCATGGCCGAGGATGGGACGACCGCTGAAGATATGCTAGAGCCTAACCATTCTAATTTTGTCCTGGTCGAGGGCGATGAGTGGGGCAGCGAAGTTGAGCAGATGTATCGCCTGGCGGCTTTTCTATCGCAGCACGCGCCATCGGTGGCGCTGCTAGTCAACGGCGGCGAAATTGCCCTGCGCGAGATCGAATTGAATGTTGAGCAAGGTCGGGAAATTATGGTGCTGGTCGGCAGCGGTCGGCTGGCCGATGACATAACCCGGGCCATCCGAAACTCGGATGAGCCGGTTTCAGATCGGGTCAAAGCGGTCGTTCAACAGGGTCGCTTCACCCTGGTTGATCTGGATGAACCGCCCGACGTGTTAATTACCCTCCTCCGCCAAAAACTTCAGGAACGGAAGTTTTAGACACAACTTGACTCGCCATGCTACAATACCATTATACCCTAAACGCGATTGCCTCAGGACTAGTCATGGATCAACCCAAACTTCCAACCAAAGTCAGCCCCGT
>JAGRCC010000857.1 GCA_020433785.1 Anaerolineae bacterium | reverse complement strand
GATATCGGGGCTAACACGGATGTGCGGCCGGAGTTTTTGGTGCAGTTTGCTATTATGGGCAGTCATTATGCCGAGCACGTCCTGAAAATCTCGAACCCGCGCGTGGCCCTGCTGTCTACCGGAGAAGAAGAAAAGAAGGGGAGTCTCCTCATTAAAGAGGTCACCCCCATGCTTAAGGAAACCAAACTCAATTTCGTTGGTAATGTCGAGGGGAAGGACATTCCAGCGGGCGTGGCCGATGTCATTGTGACCGATGGCTTTACCGGCAATGTCTACCTCAAAGGCGTGCAAGGGGCGGCCTGGGCGGTCCAAAAGATGTTGGAGCGCGAGATCAAGGCCAGGCCACTGGCCATGCTGGGGGCGCTGCTGGCGCGAGGGGCGATTAAGGCCCTGAAAGCCAAAGTGGATTATCGGGAATTTGGCGGTGGGCCGCTGTTGGGGGTCAACGGCGTGGTCATCGTCGGCCATGGGCGCTCGGACGCGTATGCGGTTCGGCATGCCATCCGGGTGGCCAAACAGGCGGCAGAAAATAGCATTATTGAAGCTATCGGGAGGGAGTTTCAAACAACTGTGCCGGTCAACGGTGCAGCCCGAGTGAGGTAGAATGTCTTCCCCAACTAAACCTCGCGACCCTTCCTCGCGAGTCGTCATTACCGGCGTGGGAGCCATCACGCCGGTTGGAAATTCAGTAGCCGAGACCTGGGACAATTTAGTCAACGGCCGGTCCGGCATCAACACGATCACGCACTTTGATTATCGCCAACTGCCGGTCCACATTGCGGGCGAAATAAAGGATTTCGATCCGCACCGGACCATCGAGCCCAAAGACGCCCGGCGCATGTCGCGCAGTTCGCAGCTTGTCGTCGCCACCCTCAGCCAGGTCATGGCCGACGCGGCGCTGCCGTACCCGCTCAGCGGCGATATGGCCGAACGCACCGGCGTCTATATGGGCACCTCGATGGGCCATTGGGATAAGGCCGAACAGGGCTTTATGGAATTTCTCAAGGGCGGGCCGCTCAAAACTAGTCCGTTCTCGATTCCGGCTTCGTCGCCCAATTTGGCGGCCTTTCATCTATGCGTCAGGTTGAACGCGCAGGGCTACACCAACACAGTCGCCACCGCCTGTTCGGCGGGCACGGTCGCCATTGCCGAGGCGGCGGAGGTCATCAAACGCGGCCGCTGCCAGGTGATGATCGCCGGCGGCACCGAGGCCAACATCAACCTGACGACTATCGCCGGTTTTGTGGCGATGCGGGGGCTATCGACCCAGAGCAATGATGATCCGGCCCGAGCCAGCCGCCCCTTTGACGCCCGGCGCGACGGTTTTATTTTGAGCGAAGGCTGCGCCCTGTTTGTTTTGGAGCGGCTGGACCACGCCCTGGCGCGTGGGGCGCGCATTTACGCCGAAATCTTAGGCAGCGCCCACACGTCCGACACCTACCACATCGTCATCCCTGATCCGGGGGCGCGGGGGGCGATCCGGGCGATGCGGTGGGCGCTGGCCGATGCCGGCATCGAGCTGGAGGCGGTCGATTACATCAATGCCCACGGCCCCAGCACACCCGCCGGCGATGTGGCCGAAACGCTGGCGATCAAGACCCTGTTCGGCGAACGGGCTTACGAAGTGCCGGTCAGTTCAACCAAAAGTATGATCGGCCACAGCTTCGGGGCGGCCGGGGCCATCGAGGCGCTAGCCTGCGTCAAGTCCATCGAAACCGGGATGATCCATCCGACCATCAACTACCACACACCTGACCCGGCTTGCGATCTGGATTACGTACCCAATACGGCCCGCGCCCATCCGGTCAATATCGCACTGTCCAACTCGTTTGGGTTGGGCGGCCAAAATTCGTGCCTGGTTTTAGGCAAATATCACAATTAAGAAGGACACCTACGTTTTCATGAGAGTTTATACAAACACCGCATTGGTTGAAAGCCGGGCCAAGTGGGGCAAACGGATCGCGCCGCTCACGCTGGCGTTTTTGGTGGGCGGTCTCATCACCAATTTTCTGAGTATCAACAACCCCGAATATTTTCGGTTAACCTTGACGCTGCTCTTTATCGGCTTTGTCTCGGCCATCTTCAGCAGCAACCTGGTCAACAACTGGGTGCGCGAACCCCGCGCGGACCAGGTGCTGGCTCAAATCCTCAAGAAGTTTGGCAATGATTACCTGCTGTTCAACTACACCACTCCGGCCCGGCATGTGCTCCTGGCGCCTGACGCCGTTCACGTCATCACTATCAAAAAGCACGACGGGGATATTACCGTCAACGGCCGGAAGGTATCGCGCAAATTTCACTGGAAGCGGCTCATTCGCTTCTTTGGCGATGAAGGGCTGGGCATCCCGACGTCTGAAGCCGAGGGCAACGCCGATAAGGTCAAGAAATTCCTGAGCAAATCGATGAACGAGGCTGATCTGCCGCCGATTAAGCCACTACTGTTGTTTACCAACAAAGAGGTGAAATTAACCGTCATCGACCCGGCCGTGCCGGTGGTACAAACCAACGAAATCAAAACCTACCTGCGCGATCAAGCCAAACAGCGCGGCATCTCCGCCGAACGGCGCAAGCAGCTGATTGAGATCCTAGCCGGGGGCGCGAAGGCTGAATAAGAAGTTTGTCACTGAATGTATCGCGGTCGGCGCTGTGCTGGCGCTGGCCGCTGTGGGGTTCTTCTGGCAAATTCTGTTGACGCCCAACACCTGGATGCCCGCCGGCGGCGGTGACCTGGCGCCGTTTCTCTACCCCAATTACCGCTTTGCCGCCGAAAATTTACGGCACGGTCTCATTCCCCTCTGGAATCCGCATCTCTACAGCGGCACCCCCTTCGCCGCCGACATCCAATCCGGTCTCTTTTACCCCATTAATATCGTTATCTTCCTGCTGGTCCCTAACCTCACGTACGAATGGCTGGAATATCTGGCCATCTTTCATTTCTGGTTGGCCGGGATGACGATGTATTTATGCCTTCGCTTGATCAATCCAGATGAGGTTGGAGGCCGGAGATTGGAGATTGGAGATTGGCGACTGGAGACTGGAGATAGAAAGGGGATAAACGGGTCGATTGGACCGGTGGCGGCGCTGGCGGGGGCGCTGGCGTTTC
>JAGRCC010000856.1 GCA_020433785.1 Anaerolineae bacterium | reverse complement strand
TTTAACCAGCTCTTAAATTACAGCGCTCGCCTGACCGATAAAATGAAATGTATCGCCGAATATTGGGCCGATGGTCCGCGTTCGGAGACGCCGCCGGGCCACTGGAACGCGCTGGCGCACGGCATCTCCTACCGCGATCAGCATTCTATCGGCGACGATGTCAAACTCTTTTTGGCGCTTAATGGCGCTCTGTTCGATGCCAGCATTGCCGCCTGGGATGCCAAACGCGCCTACGACTCTGTTCGGCCCATTTCAGCCATTCATCATTTATACCATGGCCAAACCATCAAGGCCTGGGCTGGACCCAATCAAGGCACCCAGGAGATTCCCGGTGACAAGTGGCAGCCGTATCAAGCGCTGACATTCGTCACTCCGGCTTTCGCCGAGTATGTGTCGGGCCACAGCACCTTTAGCGCCGCCGCCGCTGAGGTGCTAACCCGGTTCACCGGCTCCAACCGCTTTTATGACGGCAAAACGGTTCTTTACGACGACTTTAATCGCGATGGCGTACCCGATCTGCTGGGCCAGCACGTGATCAACGTGGGGGGGAATATGTTTGAAAACAGTCCGGAAAAGGTGATCGTGCTGCAATGGGAAACCTTCCAACAAGCCGCCGGTGAAGCCGGAATCTCGCGCTTATACGGCGGTATCCACATTCAGGACGGCGACCGTTACGGACGGCGCATGGGCAAACAGATTGCGGATCAAGCGTTCGATTTGGCCCAGCAGTATTGGAGCGGTGCTATCAAGCGCTGATACGCAGCCCGGACAATTAACTAGCCGATAGCGCTAAACTACCGCTGGAACCTCGTTGCCGGCTTCTTGAATAGCCGCCCGTACATCTGTGAAATACAGAATGATCATGCCGATAATGAAAAACGTAATAATCGGCAAAATAGCAACGCGGGAACTGCCCGACATTTGTACGGCCGTCCCGAAAACCACCGGCCCGATCCACGAGGTGCCGCGCTCGCTAATTTCATACAGGCCAAAGTAGGCCGACTCTCGATTTTCCGGAATCATCTGCGAAAAAAGAGATCGACTTAGCGCCTGCGAACTACCCAAGACGATCCCCGTGGTAAAGCCCAAAATCCAAAATTGTAGTTCGGTATAAAGGAAGCCGTAGGCATAGATCACCGAAACAACCCAAATCAGGAGATTAAGGATAATAGTCCACTTCGCCCCAATCCGCGCCGCCACCAGATTAAAAAGCCAAGCCCCGGCGGCCGCCACAAACTGAACAAACAAAATGACAATCACCAACGTTTCGTAACCCATCCCCAACTCGCTAACCGCGAATAGTCCGGAGGCCACAATGATCGTTTGGATGCCATCATTGTAGATCAAATACCCTATCAAAAAGCGGAGCGTTTTGGGGTACTGGTGATACATCTCTTTTAGCGAGGCGAAGAATTCTTTGAGGCTGTGGGTTAAGTAGTTGGCGCCGGCCGGCAGTTTCCCTTCCGGCTGGCGCTGGCGCAGATAGCGTTGGGGGAAAATGACCGTAAAAAAGAGCCACCATATTCCGGCGCTGGCCAGGCTGAGGCGCACCGCCAAACCCGTATCGGCCATAAAATTAACCATCAAAATATTGATAATTAATAAAACACCGCCACCGGCATAGCCGTAGCCAAACCCTTGCGAACTGACTCGGTCTCGATTATCCGGACTGGCGATGTCCGGCAGGAAGGCGTTGTAAAAAACCAGCGCCGCCCCAAACGAGAGATTGGCAATAAGAAAGAGCAGCCCGCCTAGCACCACCAGATTGGCTTGCACCAAAAAAAGAAGGATGGTAGCAATCGCGCCAGTGTAGGCAAAGGCGAGCAAGAGCGTCTTTTTAAGCGGAGAGTAGTCGGCCAGCGTTCCCAGAATTGGCAGAAATAACACCTGCATCCCGACCGAAAGCGAGACACAGTAGGGAAAAAAAGCATCCGCCTCGATGCCGTAGCCGAACAGATACACAAAGCCGCCCTGGGCTCGGGCGAGTTCGGCCAAGTACGGCCCCAAAAAGGTGGTTACAACCGTGCTGCCAAAGGGTGAGTTGGCCCAGTCGTACATGATCCAACTAAAGATTTCGCGTTTGTCGTCCAGGGGATTTGTTCCTCACTTATCTTAATAAAGTGAGTTCATTGTACCAATGATTGAAGAGAATGTCATCTATGAGAACGATGGAATATCGTTTTAATTGACGTAAAGTATTTGAATTTTCTAACTTGACAGCGGCTTAAAATCATGCTATTGTGTCACTATTGTTAGGTGTTGTTCAGTCTAAAGTAAGAGTACGATCTGAAATTGATTTTGAACCTCTAGCAAGACCCAATATTTAAGAAAGGAGGTTCTTTAACGATGGCAGATCGTGAAGTAGGTACCGTTAAATGGTTCAACCCCAACAAAGGATTTGGTTTTATTGAACGCAATAACGGTAAAGATGTCTTCGT
>JAGRCC010000855.1 GCA_020433785.1 Anaerolineae bacterium | reverse complement strand
CCGAGTCAAAGGCAATCGAGCCGTCTTTTTTGAAATGGATAATCGTCCAGTCGTCGGCCGCGCCGTGCAGATTGAAACCGGCCATCTCTAACTGGCCCAGCGCATAACCGAACGTGCCGCCGCCGTTGGCTTCCTTGATGCCGCCGGTCAGCGGGCTTTTACAGCCGACGCTGGTGCGGTTGGCATTCGAAAAACTGGTACCGGCCAGGGGACCGGCGGAAAAAATAAGCATATTATCGGGCGATAAGGGATCAACAGCGGCAATGTCGTTCGCCAGCAGGGTGTGGGCGATGAGGTATCGCCCGGCTCGAATGATTGCCTCGCCTTCGAGCGGGGTGGTTTCGATCCGGTGATCGGTTAGGTAGATTTCGTGATATTTGCGCATGGGGGACTCTCCTTTGCTGTCTAGAGGCTTAGTATAGCGCAAAAGGTGAGGAACGCCTAGTTTTAGGAAAGTGCAGGGGACGAGGAGCGGTTCGGGCGGGAAGTTGCTCCGATTTAGGGGCAAGATTATCATAGGAGGGCAACAGCCCCTACAGAACGACACCGGCAATGAAACTTTACCGGAGCGACAAAGCTGGCTTTGTTTCTTACGACACGGTCAAAGTAAACTTTGACGCTCCAAATGCTGGATTGGTTAGAGAAATGGAGCGACAAAGCTGGCTTTGTCATTCGCGGTTAGGTCGAAGAAAACTTTGACACTGCGGACGTGGATTGGTAGGGTCAAAGTAAACTTTGCCGCTCCGGCGTGAATTTGGAGCGGTTGAAATCTAAAGCAAAGATAGGAGCGGTTTTATGGAAACACAAAAACCCACCATCGGGCGGCAAGGGGATCGTATTGTAATGCCGGGGCTGGCGACGGCTCACTCGCACGCGTTTCAGCGGGCGCTGCGGGGACGAACCCAGCGGCGGGCGTCGCAAGCCGGGTCGTTTTGGTCGTGGCGGGGGTTGATGTATGAGTTGGTCGAGAAACTCGACCCTGAGGCGATTTTTGCCATCTCGCAGATGGCTTTCGCCGAGTTGGCGATGTCGGGCGTGACGGCGGTGGGCGAGTTCCACTATGTGCATCACGGACCGGGCGGGCAGCCGTATGGGAATCGGACCGAGTTGGCCGAAGCGGTGATTAGCGCGGCTCAGGCGGTCGGCGTGCGGATTGGGTTGATGCGGACGGCTTATTTTCGGGCCGGGTATCAGAAAGAATTGACGGCGGGCCAACGGCGCTTCATTGATGCCGATGTCGAGCCGGTACTGGCCGATGTCGAGCGGCTTATGGCGCGTTACGGGGATGAGCCGCTGGTGGCGGTTGGCTTGGCGGCGCACAGCATCCGGGCCGTGCCGCGTGAGCAGGTCATCGCGCTGGCGGATTACGCCCGCCGGCACCAATTGCCGTTCCACATGCACGTGGCCGAACAGCAGGGCGAACTTGAGGAATGTCTGGCCGAATACGGGCGGCGGCCGGTCGAACTGCTGGCCGAGGCCGGGGTGTTGGACGGGCGTTTTGTAGGCGTCCACGCCACGCACCTGACACCGGACGAGATCGCGGCACTGGGCGCGGCGGAAGCGTTCGTGTGCCTGTGTCGCACCACCGAGCGCGACTTGGGCGACGGCTTGCCGGAAACGGCGGCGCTGGTGCGGGCGGGGGCCAGGCTGTGCGTCGGCGTCGACAGCCACGCCGGCAGCGACGCCTTCGAGGAGGTACGTGCGGTTGAGTTGGATGATCGCTCCCGCACGGAGGCCCGGCACGTTGCGGCCGAAGCGCCGGAACTGCTGTGGCTGGCTACGGTTGGCGGCTATCAGGCCATCGGGTTGGGTGCGGTCTGGGCCGAGGACACGGTCGCGCTCAAGGCGGCTGATCCGAGCATCGCGGCTGTGCCGGACGAGTTTCTGGTCGATGGGGTGCTGTTTGGGGCCACACCGCGCGCGGTCGATGAGGTGGTGGTCAATGGGCAAACGATTGTGCGGGACGGCGTTCATGTTCGCTACGCGGAAATTTACCCGGCCTATCAGGCGACGTTGAGGCGGTTGGGGATGATTTAGGATCAGCCCTTAAATAACTTAGGCGAGCCGGCAAGAGATTGGAGATGGGGAGATTAGGAGATTGGCCCTGGAAATCCCCTATCGCCTTATCTCTATCGGGATGCTTTTGTTGTGGCGCTTTCTGGTCACAAGTGAAGCGAGGTGTCTTCGGCTTTGGTGACGGCGATGTGGTCCTTGCTTTCGATTAACAACGCGGCGGCCAGGGCGCTCAACAAGCACAAGCCGGCCCCGGCGAGCATGGCCATACGGAAACCGGCGACGTAGGCCTCGTCAATGGCTTGTTCGATCTGAACCCTAAGCTGACCATTGACTTCAGGGGGGATTTCCGCGCCGGCCAGTTTGACGCGTTCCTGGTCGAGCATAAGCTGCACTTCGGGCGAAATGGGCAGGTCGACCAAGGCCCGGTCGAGGTGACGGTTAAATGAACCTAAGACGAACAGGCCGAGAATAGCAATCGCCAGCAGGCCGGCCACCCGCGATACGGCATTATTGATGCCGGAGGCGGTGCCGCTGTAACGTTTCTCAACCGAGCCAAGCGCCGCTGCGGCCAAGGGCGGCGCGCTAATGGCCATACTCACGCCCAACACAGCGATGCCGGGGAAGAAGGTGGTCCAATAACTGCCGCCGACGCCGGGCAGGGCAAACAGGGCAAAACCGACAGCCGCCAGCAGCGTACCCACGATGAGTGGACCGCGAAATCCGTAGCGATCGGCCAGCCCGCCGGCCCAACGGGAGAGCAGAAAGATAATCAACACAAATGGGAGAAAGGCCGCGCCGGTCGCCGTGGCGGAATAGCCTTGAACCTGGATAAAGTTGAACGGCATAAAAAAGAGCAGCCCGCCCAAGCCGGCGTACAGGGTAAAGGTCAGAATATTGGCTCCGGTAAAGGTGCGCGAGTGGAACAGTTGGAGCGGGACCATCGGCGAGGGCGACTTGGCCTCGACGTAGCCAAATCCCACTAGGGCCACAGCTCCGCCGACTAAGCCCAGTATCACTAACGGGTGAGCAAAGCCGTAGAAACCGGCCTCGATTAGCCCATAGGTTATTCCCCCCAGGCCAACGGTGGCCAGCAGCGCTCCCAACCAATCCAGCCCGCCGGTGGCTGTTTCGTCGCGGCTTTCGGGCACGCGCCAGTACAGGATGAACACGACCACCACACAGAGAGGGATGTTGAAGAAAAAGACCCAGCGCCAGGAGACATTTTCAACCAGCCAACCACCCATGACCGGTCCCAGAGCGGTGGTGAGGGCGGAAAAAGCGGACCAGGTGCCGATGGCTTTACCCCGCTCTTCATCTTTGAAGTAAGCTCCGATAATGGCCAGGCTGCCCGGTACTAACAGCGCCCCACCAACACCCTGCACCGCCCGCGCCCAGAGTAAATGAGAAACATCGCGCGCGAACCCGCACCACAGCGAAGAAGCGGCAAAGAGGGTAATGCCCAGCGCATAAATAAAACGCCGGCCAAATTGATCGCCGGTAGCGCCGCCCACCAGGATGAGAGCGGCCATAAAGAGGACATAAATTTCAACGATCCATTGGACTTGAAAAACGGTGGCGTTGAGATCGGCTTGGAGGGCCGGCAGCGCCACGTTGATAACCGTGCTGTCGATAAAAGCGATGCTGGAGCCGATGATGGTCGCGGCTAAAACCCAGCGGCCTATTCTTTTGTGCCTTGAAAGTGCGGTCGTCGTTGACTGGCTCAGGCGTTCGTCGACAGTCTGATTGGAGAACTTGTCGGCTTGCTGCATAATTTGTCCTTCGAATTCTTTAGTCGTGGTCAGTATCCGGTCATCCCAAATGAAGGGTAACGTTTGGTTTAAAGGTTCAGGCCGAATGTTACTCTAAGGAAATTAACTGGACGTTAACCTCGATCAGAGCACGACAAGCGCCGATTATTGTATAATACCGATTTGGTGGCGATAGACCAACTCAGCCCCTAACCAGGCCGTGGCCAATACCGCAACTAACCCCAAGGCTATCAGCCCTAAATATGGCCAGCGATAACGCGTTAAAACATCGGGCCAACGAAACCGCATGTAGATAACAAGGCCATTGAGAATAATGAGAACCACCCCGGCAGTAATATGAGCATTGACATTACCCCGGCGAGGATCATCCAAGGCGAGGCGGCTTTGGTCGATCAGACCAAAGAGGGTCGCCAGCAGGGTGGTTGTCCAACTCAAGATAAAACTCCAATAGGCCAAACGTTCGAAATCAGATTGTCCGCGCCAAAACCATGCCCCGGTCAGCCCCACACCTAGAATATAGAACGCAATCGGAAAGTGAACCGTCATCGAATGGAGCGGGTGCCCCCAAATAGTCATGGACGGGTAAAAACCTCCGGACGAAGATTAGACGCGGTTAGGCTTAATCCAACCTAAAAACCCGCTTGATTTAGGCAGATGGGTCAAGACTTGCTCGGCCCGTTCGCCGCCGATTTGCCGCAGTGCTTCGGCGGCACGGCGACGCACGCCTTCGTGCTTTTCGTGTTGCAGCAGTTGGGCCAGCGGCTCAACCGCAATTTGCGAGCCGCACTTGCCCAGCGCGTCGG
>JAGRCC010000854.1 GCA_020433785.1 Anaerolineae bacterium | reverse complement strand
TCGAACATCACCGCCACGCGGTCGGCCAGCCCCAACACTTCATCGAGTTCAGCCGAAACGACCAGCACCGCCACGCCATGATCGCGTTGGGCCACAATTTCCTTGTGGATGAACTCAATCGAGCCAACATCGATGCCGCGCGTCGGTTGCGCCGCCACCAGCAGTTTGGTGGGGCTGGAAAATTCACGAGCGACAATCACCTTTTGTTTGTTGCCCCCGGATAAGTTTTGAGCGAGCGCATGCACATTCGGCGGGCGCACGTCATACTCTTTGACCAGCACTTTCCCGTTTTCATCAATTTTATCATGGTGCATAATCAGCCCTTTGGCGTAAGGGGCTTTGAAATAGCGGTTGAGCACCATATTGTCAGATAACGTATAGGGCATCACCAATCCATGTTTTTCCCGATCTTCAGGAATGTGGGCCACGCCCAACTCGGTGATTTGGCGAGGGTTAAAATGGGTGGTGTCCTGGCCGTCGATCGTGATCTTGCCGGCATCGACGTGCCGCAGGCCGGTTAGCGCCTCCACCAATTCCCGTTGGCCGTTGCCCTCCACTCCGGCGATGCCTAAAATTTCGCCGGCGCATACGTCCAAATCAACGCCTTCCACCGCGGCCTGCCCCCGATCATCATAAACATGCAGATTTCGGACCTGCAGCACCGGCTGGCCCGGCTTCGACTCCGATTTCTCCACGCGCAGGATGACGTTGCGCCCCACCATCATTTCAGCCATGCTGGTCTCGGTTGAGTCTTCCGGCATTGCCGTGCCGACCATCTGGCCGCTGCGTAATACGCCAATCCGGTCGGCCACCGCTAACACCTCTTTTAATTTGTGGGTGATGAAGATAATTGAGACATTTTGAGCCGTCAGATCCCGCATAATCCGAAACAACTCGTTGGCCTCTTGCGGGGTCAGCACGGCGGTCGGTTCGTCCAGGATCAGAATATCGGCATGACGATACAGGGCCTTGATAATCTCAACTCGCTGCTGGGTTCCAACCGGCAAATCTTCAATCACCGCCGTCGGATCGACCGCCAGCCCGTACTGCTCCGATAACTCCCGCACATTTTGAATGGCCTGGCGCATATTAAGCCGGCCGCCGCCGCTGGTAATTTCCGAGCCAAGCATCACATTTTCGGCCACGGTCATAGGCGGCACCAATTGGAAATGCTGGTGAACCATACCAACACCGCGGGCAATGGCTTCGCCGGGGTTGCTCAGCTCGACCTTTTCACCCTTAATCCAGATTTCACCTTCGGTGGGGGTGTACAGGCCATACAACATATTCATTAGCGTGCTTTTGCCCGCGCCGTTTTCGCCGAGCAGGGCTAAAATTTCACCCTGGTGCAGTTTGAGGTTGATATTATCGTTGGCTAAAACACCGGGAAAACGTTTGGTTAAGCCTTTAGCTTCCAAGACGATAGGGCGATCCGTTTTGTTCATGGACAGCTTACTCTTTCTCGTATGGTTTGCCGACCGCCGCCGGGACGCGCGTTCGGCCCACGAAACCGGCTAAAACGATAATGGTCAGTAGATAGGGCAGCATCCCGATAAATTGGTGCGGAATTTCCAGTTGGCCGGCAAATTGTAGTTGGGTTTGCAGCGCCGTGGCAAAACCGAACAACAACGCCGCTCCCCACGCGCCGAAGGGGGTGTATTTGCCAAAGATCATCACCGCCAAGGCCACAAACCCCCGCCCGTTGGTCATCGCTCGCTCAAATGAGCCGACAGCCTCCAGGGTTAGATACGCCCCGGCCAACCCGGCAATGCCCCCGCCGATGATGACGTTGATATAGCGGATTTTGTAAACATTGATGCCGACGGTGTCGGCGGCGCTGGGGTGCTCCCCCACGGCCCGGGTACGCAAGCCCCATTGCGTGTAGAACAGCACGTAATGAACGACCACGACCAAAATGAGTGTAGCATAAGTGATGGGGGGATTATCGAAAAAGACGGGGCCGATCAGGGGGATGTCGGCTAATGGCCCCAAGGGAATGGGCTGAAGTTTACCCTGCGTGGTCAGGCCAGTTTGGTAGAAGAAGCTGGTCAAACCCAGCGCCAAAATGTTGATCACCGTGCCGCCGATAATCTGGTCCATTTTGAGCGTGACCGACATAAACGCCAGAAAGCCGCCCAACACTGCGCCGGTTGCGACTCCGGCCAGTATGGCCACTAAGAGATTGCCGGTATAAACGTTGGCCAAAAAACCAATGAAGGCCGCCATCAACATCTGGCCTTCGATGCCAATGTTGATAATGCCGGAACGCTCGCCAATCATCCCGCACAATGCGCCCAGCACCAGCGGCGTCGATTGGCGCAGAGTCGAGGCCAGCACGGCTGTTGTGGTGACCGGGTTGGTGATGTAGCCGTAAATAATTCCGATTAGAGCCAGGCCGCCGACAATCAAGCCGGCGATGCGAACATACTCCCCTCGGCTTCTGGCTTTAGGAATTGCAGCAGTCGTCATCTCTATTTCCCCTTCAATTTTTTAACTAGCCCCAACTGGTGCTGAGGGTAACCTGTTCGCCTTCTTCCGGACGGACCCGGATGATCCAGCGGACGATCATATCGGCCGAGACAAAGAATAAAATGAGGGCCTGAATAACGTCGATAATTTGGAATGGCACGTGAGCGTCAAATTGCATCTGGCTAGAGCCGGCCTGCATTGCGCCGACCAACAGCGCCGCGGGGATAACTCCCAGCGGGTTGGTTCGAGCCAGCAGCGCGATGGTGATGCCGTCGAAGCCGAGACCGGCGTTAAAACCGGGTTGGTAGCGGCCCACCACGCCTAATGTTTCAATGGCCCCGCCCATACCGGCCAGAAAGCCGCTGATCGCCATCGTTAAAATAACCGTATAAGAAACCTTGATGCCGGCATATTTGGCCGCGTTCGAGTTTAAGCCGACGGTGCGAATCTCATAGCCGGTGGTGGTGCGGTAGAGCAAATACCAGGTGGCCGCTGCGGCTAAGATCGCCATAAAAAATCCTGCCGGAATATTGCCCCAGGTGGGAATAGCCGCCGACTCGGCAATGGCCGGGGTTCGAGCCACAATGCCGGT
>JAGRCC010001176.1:3198-3973 GCA_020433785.1 Anaerolineae bacterium | reverse complement strand
TCCACTGGCCGCCGTCGGCGCTGACCACCACATCACAGGTCAGCAAATCCTTGTGGGCGGCCACAAACTCCGGCATCTGCGGGCTGCCGATCTCTTCCTGGCCTTCGAAACAAAACTTCACATTGACCGGCAGCGCACCGTCGGCTTGCAGCAGCGCTTCGACCGCCACAATCGGGATGAACATATTGCCCTTATCATCCGAGGCCCCTCGCGCATAGATGCGCCCGTCTTTGACCACCGGCTCAAACGGCGGGCTGTCCCATAGATGCAGCGGATCGACCGGCTGGGTGTCGAAGTGGCCGTAGATGAGGATGGTCGGCTTGCCCGGCGCGTGGAGCCAGTCGCCGTAGACCGCCGGGTGGCCGGCCGTCGGCAGGACCTGCACGTGTTCGATGCCGGCGGTAGTCAAACGCTGCGCCACCCATTCGGCGGCGCGCTGCACATCGGCGGCATTCTCCGGCAGCGCCGAGATGCTGGGGATGCGCAGAAAGTCGAGCAGTTCCGCGTGAAAGCGGGATTGGTTTTGTTCCAAATAAGTTTCCCAAGTGGGCATAATGATACTCCTGTTTATAGTTTCGGAGATTATAGAGAGAGTCGCGCCAAATGTAAACCGTACTTCCCGGCGCGACGAAAAGCTTTACTACTCCTTGACTATCGCGGTATAATAGAAAAAAGAAGTCTCTACATGTGTTTCGAGGAGGAACGCCGGTCGATGTCATTCCCGCATGCTTCCCCGCCTACGCGAGGACAAGCTTAGCGGGAATCTATCGCCATA
>JAGRCC010001176.1:0-3168 GCA_020433785.1 Anaerolineae bacterium | reverse complement strand
ATTCGGGCATGACCATTGCCTCCATTTCTATGACCGCCTTGGAATCCATATTGAGCCAAAAAGAAGTCGGTACCTTATCTTCACCGGAAGATATTATGACGAAGCTCAATGATATCTGCGGCATTCTCTTCAGTTTAGAAGACGTCTTTGATGATGGACGGCGCTCACCGCCCGGTCAGCGGTGAACCCTGATTTTATTTTAGAAGGCATGGTAGAACGGCTATCTCAAACGGGAAAGAGGAGTCGGGCAGTCTCAATTGAGACGACAACGACAATGAAAATTTATTGGAGCGACAAAGCTTGCTTTGTCATCCACATTAGGATCAAAGTAAACTTTGATGCTCCAGTTCTGTATTTTCAAGGGAGTCAGACAGTCTCAATTGAGCGACAACAACAATGAAAATTACTGTAGGACAAACTTAAGTTTGTCCTACAGCGCTTATTTTCAAAGGAGAAGAATTGATGGATGAGCAAAAACGAAATGCGTTACAACGCCTATTGCAACGCCTTAAAGATGACTGGGTTCAAGAAATTCCCTTAGAGACAGCCGCCTGCGAAGTTTGTCGAAAAACGGATTGCACCGAAGATGAATGGATTAGGTGCGAGAATAGAATTGCCCACGCCAAATGTCTGGAAGAAATTCGGCTGAAGAGACGCGGCCAAAAGAAGAATAACCCGACGACGTAGGACGTAGAACGTGGAACGTGGGGCGGGGGACGTTAACCTCATCTTTTACGTCCCCCGCCCCACGTTCTACTTGAGTTGCTACGCCTCACCAGTCGTTACATCTATCTCGACTTCGTCCGTGCCATTGGGAGCGGGGACGGCGGTTTCTTCCTGACGCTCGATCCGTGTTGCGGCTTCACTACGCTTGGCCGAAACGTCATAACCCCACTTTTGTAAATCCTTCGACAGTTTAAACTTAAATTCCATCGCCAGCAGGTAGATACCGGCGACCTGAAGATAGTTGGATAATTCCATCACCAGTTCGTTGCAAAGTTCCACCCGGCTCTCCCGGTCCTTAAGCCCGGCTTCGCGGGCATCCGCATTGGCTTGCAGGGTGTTGCACAGGTTCATCACCTCGATCAGCTCGGGTACGGTAAAGCGTTCGACTTCCGCACGGCTTTGCTCTTGGGCGATATAGGAATTCAAGGTCTCCAGCCGCTCATTTAACGTCTTAGGCAGTAACACATTACCCGTTAAAACTTTGTATTCAAAGCCCCAGTTAATGGCTTGCTCCGGTTTACTGGAAAACTTCGCCGTGACACTTTTCCACATATTCCAAATGATGCGTTGGGCTTCTTTTTGAAGACGCTTGAGTTCGGACGAGGCTGATTTGCGCTGCCGTTCCGCCTGCTTTAATTCATTTTCAGAAGCGATAACGCGCTCTAATAAATCTGAAATAATGGGCGTGAAAGGATTTTGCTGCTCGAGGGGACGGCATCGCTCACAAGCGATATAGGCTTCGGCCAGTTGGATCACTTTCGGCCGTTTACGAGGGTCAGGGAAGGACAAATCATAAAGACTTTTGGTATCTTGGTACGAAGTAGGCATAGGGATAATCCTCCGGTTTGGTGTTCAAGTTTCGTAGAAGCTGTAAGAAATATTAATCTGTAGAGATCAGTATATCCGGGTCTGGTAACAATGTCCACCTTGCCGGTTAAATTTGGGCGCAATTCACTATGGAGACGGACAATGCCTTGATCAACTGAACCACTGAATGACTGAGCTGCTTGAAATGATGGAGGGCTGGATCAAGATCAGTTTCCAGCGTTTTCAGCCGTCGCGAAACCTGGCGACGACCGTTTATGATGTCATTCAGCCGTCGCGAAATCTGGCGATGACCATTTCCGGCATTTTCAGCCGTCGCGAAATCTGGCGACGACCATTTCCAGCGTTTTTAGCCGTCGCGATATCTGGCGACGACCGTTTATGATGTCATTCAGCCGTCGCGAAATCTGGCGACGACCGTTTCCGGCATTTTCAGCCGTCGCGAAATCTGGCGACGACCGTTTCCGGCATTTTCAGCTGTCGCGAAATCTGGCGACGACCATTTCCGGCGTTTTCAGCCGTCGCGAAATCTGGCGACGCCTATTTATGATGTCATTCAATCGTCGCGAAGCTTCGCGACGATCATTTCTAGCATTTTCCGCCGTCGCAGCGTTTGGCGACGACCATTTCCAGCATTTTCAGCGCTTGCCAAGCCCGTAACCGAAGCTCAATAGCAAGGAACAATTCATTTGTGGGGTGTACGTGACGTATCGAATCGCTGAGGACGCTGAGTTATCGCTGAGGTCGCTGAGAAAGTGTTGATAGCTCTGAGTGACGTAATGGTGGATAGATAAAACTGGAGAGTACGGCAAGGAGTATTTTTCAGCGTCTTCAAGGTGATCAGCGTTCTCAGCGATCCTGGCCGGTTGAATCGCTGAGGACGCTGATTGACACTGAGGTCGCTGAGGGTTTGAGTCGTGCAATTGCGAGACGCAGCGGGGGTGTTTTTTCAGCGTCTTCAAGGTGATCAGCGACGTCAGCGATTCCGGCAGGTTGAATTGCTGACGTCGCTGAATTATCGCTGAGGGTGCTGAAGGTAGGCATAATATGATATAATAAGGTGTTGATGGGGTGAGGACGAATTCTCTTGCAATCTCTATTTTGACAACATTATCAGCTATCCACATACGAGGTATACCTATGAGCACACAATACGTTCGTCCAGAGTATCCGCACTCAAAAACCACCGGGGCTATAATTCAAGCGGCTAAAATTGTGCACCGCGAATTGGGGCCGGGCTATCGAGAATTGATTTATCAACGAGCTTTGGCGCTGGAATTTGCAGCGCAAGGGTTAGATTTTTCTCGTGAGGCTTGGATAGATGTGTACTATCGAGGTCAGAAGGTCGGGAGCAAGCGGGTTGATTTCATCGTTGACGTGGTGATGGTTGAGACCAAGGCCAAGGCTGAATTTAATGACGTCGATTATATTCAAACCCTATCTTACCTGAAAGCGTCGGGCTACACGGTGGGTCTGCTGCTCAATTTCGGGGCAAAGCAGTTGGCGATCAAACGATTTGTGAATGAGAAGCAGGATCGCTCAGGGCGCTGATGATATGCTGAACACACGCAGGCAATTCAGCGAATTCAGCACCGGTCAGCGTCTTCACCGATCCAG
>JAGRCC010000853.1 GCA_020433785.1 Anaerolineae bacterium | reverse complement strand
TGAAGTGGAGATGCCAATCGGACAGGGCCAGGCCGAGCATAGCTAATAGGGCCAGGTAGCGGCGGCGGAATAGAGCTAATGTTAGCGGGTAGACCGCCGCCACGGTTAGAATGCCGAATAAAGCTGCCGGTAGGCGCAAAGCCAAAGGCGACGGACCCAAGACAGCCGTACTGAGGGCGACCAGATAAGGCCACAACGGTTCCTTCCCGCCGCCGATGCGCCACCACACCTGCGGGTGACCGTCGAGAATATCGAGAGCGGCGACGCCGTTGCCGGCTTCGTCGAAGTTGAGGCCGGGGGGGAGGCTGGGTAGGTGGTAGAGACGGAGGCCGGCGGCGAGGAGAAGAACGAGGAGAGGGAGGTAATTGATAATTGATAATTGATAATTGATAATTGAAGGGTTTGATGTTTGGGGGAGAGGCTTCTGATGGGTCATGGTGGGTTGGCCAGGGTTAGGGGTGGGTCGAGGGGTTGGTTGGTAGCGGCGTTGTAGACGACAATTTCAAAGGCGGTGATGGGCGGGGTGTCGGGGGGGAGGCTGAAGGTGTGGGTGTCGGTGACGTAGTCACCTTGACGCCACTGGCTGGTCGGCAGCAGGCCATCGACGGGCCAATGGTCTTGCTGGCTGACGACATGCCCGTTGGCGTCTTTGGCTCGCACCGAGATGGTGTAATCTTCGACGATGGGGGCCAGCGCGTGCCAGTAAAGAGTGAGTTGCAGGGTTTGGTTCTCCTGATCGGAGATGAGCCCGTTAGTTTCGGGCGGAAGGATGGTATAACCGGCCAGCCGGATCACATTCTCCAGGCCGATGTTGGCCGGCGTGGCCTCGGCGGGGATATCGGTTAGGATGAGTTTGGGACCGGGGTAGATTTTGGCGTACGGGACACCTTTAATCGTAATCACCTTTTCCGGCGCGAGGCTTTGGAAGTAGTTGACAATAGCGGGACTGGGCGCCAGTCGCTGCATTTGGGCCAGATAGAGCACCACGTAATCGGCCCGGAAAGCGATGTCGTTGGTGTAGAAATTTTCGCCGATGCCGGCAAAGTAGGGCAGCAGCGTCTGCGACGGCGTTGAGGCGACATATAGATCGGCGGCGTTGGGTTTGGTATTAAGATAGCCAGCCACCTGCTCCATCCCTTCGCCCCAACCCATCAAGGTTTGCTCCGCCGCCTTGGTTGGCCCGCCGAGCAAGGGGTTGAAGTAGGTTAGGTAGTAAGGGTAGTAGGTGAGGGTGGGCCAGATATGTAAGAGAAGAATGAGGGGAAGGAAGAGATTGGAGATTAGAGATTGGGGAATGGAGGTTGGAGGTTGAGGTTGAGTTGGTTGGTTGGTTGATTTTGGATTCCGAGGTGTTCGTTTGAAAGAGGATTTGACCTTAGCCTCAGCCTTGGCCTTGGGTTTACCTCCAAATATAAATTCGTTAAGCAAAACCAGCAGCCCGCTCCAACCGATGGCCGCAATGAGATTCAAGAAGGGAAATAGCGGCAACAGATACCGATCCTGTTTTTTGGGGCTGAGATTGCCGAAGAGCAGCAGACTAAGCACAAACAGCCACAGAAGAAAGGTAAGCGTGGGGAGTGGGGAAGCGGATAGTTCGTCAGTCGTCTTAGCCTCAGCCTTAACCTTAGCCTTTTCCATAAAAAAGCCTAGCGACAACACACAACCGATCAAAATAATCGGCGTTAGGCGAAACGGAATTATGTAAGGATAAAACCAGGGGCCGGGATCGAGGGTGGGCTGGCCGAGAAAGTAGACCAGATGGCCCTCGTTGACTTTGCCGAAGGTCTCGTCCAGCATCTGGCGCAGCGTACCCACCGGATCGACCCACATCGAGGGCCAAAGTAGGACAAAGATAATCAGCGAGATAATTCCCCAAACGATAATGACAATAAGCCAATGGAGGAGGATACGTGTAACGTAGAAAGTGGAACGTGGGACGTGGTGGCGCGGCTGGTATAGTTCCAGCAGGGCAAAGATAATCGAAGCGCCGATAACGAAGAGAGCCATAAATTGACCGGGGGCTTTAGTCAGTGCGGCCAGACCGCCGAGAATGGCGGAAGCGATGAGGTAGGGGGAAGTGAATGATGAAAGATGAATGATGAATGATGAATGGTTAGTCGATGGGTTAGTAAACCAATTCTGACGATGTTGGGCGTAGATATAGAAGGTTAGGGCGGAGAGGCTCATGAAGACGGCGACGGGGGCGTCGCCGTGAGCGACGCGGGAGTGGGCCAGGTAGAAGGGATCGAAGGCCATAAACAGCGCGCCGAGGAGGGCCACTCGATGGGGCATTACCTGGCGGGCCAGCAAAAAGATGGCCGGGACAGCCAGGGCTGTGAGAATGGCGTAGGGCAAGCGATTGGCGACCAGCAGCGACAGAATGTCGCCGTAGATATATTCGGTAAAGGGCGGCGGTGATGTGCGCAAGCTATCGAGCAGATATTGGCCGCTCATGCCGATGGCGTCGAGCCAGCTCATGGTGACGCCGGGGTAAAAGTGCCAGTAAGTGCCGCGCAGATCGCCCCGCAGGAAAGCGGCGATGACATCGCTGCCGGCGAAGAAAATATTGGTGTTCTCGTCGCTGGTTAAAAAGCGACTCAGGCCAAAGATGCGGGGCAGCAGCGCCACGACGAAGAGGATCGCCGCGACGAGCCAGGGCCGGCCTTTTCCATTGATCCTCATGGCAGCTTGATCTCCCCTAATAGCACGGCGTTTTCGCCGGAGGTGTCATTGGTAACCGGCAGCCGGGCCAGGGTATCGAGTTGGTAGAGGCCGGTGTAGAGTTGGTAGGAACCGGCCGGCAAATCTTCCGGCAGGGCCAGGGTCAGCGGATCGATGATGGTTTCGTGGGGCTGCCACTGGCTGGTCGGGTAGGTTCCGTCGAGGGGCTGGCTGTCGCGTTGAGCCACGGTAACGCCGCTGCTGCTGCGCAGATGGAGAAAGGTGGTGTAATCGGCGGCGAGCGGCGCTAGCGTCTGCCAGAAGAGGGTGATGGCCAGCTGCGAGCCGTCGGCTTCGGCCTGGGGCGGATTAAGCGAAAAGCCCACGAGTTCGATGCGGTGATTGAGGTCGGCGTTGACCAGCGTATCCGGTTGAACCGGCAGCGGCGTGCGATCAGACCGGGTGCGATAGACCAGCGCGTTGTCGCCGGTCCAAATAGGGTCCATTTGCGTATTGAGAATAGCCTGCCAGTCGCCGCGAAAGTAAACAGGCTGGCGGATGGTATCGGATACAAACCAGGTGCGCGGATGAGCATTAAGCAGCGCGTTAAACTCGGCGGCCGAGCGAATCCAGGGCGCGCCCAGCCAGCGATCGACCGGTTCAGTTTCGGTGTTAAGTAAAAACTGCTCGGCGTTGTCTTGAATGGTAAACCCATCGACTTGACCCAAGTACAGCCCGGCGGCTGGCGTGTTCATCGTCAGCAAAATATCGCCGGGCTGCCAGTCGGCGGAGACTTTGGCCAAGGCGTCTTCGTAGGCCGGTTCAGGTGTTACGAGCGCTAAACGGAGGTCGCTGAGGTTGAGCAGCGTGAAGAGGAGGAGGAGAGCAACGGCGGCATAAAATTGATAGCTCCTACGTAGCGCGTGACGCGTATTGCGCAAGGCGGGAAAAACGATATTTTGCAGAGCGATAACGATGTTGAAGATAGCATAAGCGGCGATGAGATAGAAGAGCGGCAAGTACATGATGAGATAGCGCGGATTGCGGCGAAACGGTTCGAGGAAGGTGACCATTTCCAGAATGACCAGGCCAAAGGTGAGCCAGAGGAAGAGGTTGAAAGTGGTGAAGAAGGGAGATTGGAGATTGGAGATTGGAGATTGGAGATTGGAGACAGTGGAATGGTTGGGTTGGGCGATTAGACCTTGACGACGGCGACCGGCGGCAAAGAGGATTAGGCCGAGACCGGCACCTATGATAGTGGTGATCGTTAGCCACAGATGATGGGGTACGCCAAATTGGCGGGCGAAAAATTGGATAGTTTCAGCCCAGGTGAAATAGAAGGTGGTTTGATAGCTGATCGTATTGAAGAGTTCGGTTAAAAGATTGTGGCTCGTCTGGCTGTTAAGCGGTGTGAAGCCCATCGGCTGCCCCAGCCGCTTAACGAAAACAGCTAAAGCAATGATGGCCGCTAGAGCAATGCCTTCCAAGAGAATTGTTTTTTGTAGAAACCAGGGACGAGCGCCGGATTGAGTGGTACGAGTGGTGATTAGGCCGTTAATAACCATCGCCACGGCTAAAGGCGGAATCAGCATGAGTACGCCCAATTGAGTGAGCAAAGCGGTCAGCAGGGTTATCAAGGCCAGCCAGCGAAATCGGGCCGAAGCGGGATGGCGTGTGCCACGATAGGCCAGGTAAACGATGAGCACTACCAGGAGGGTCGCCAGGGCGTACATCCGGGCGCGGCCGCCCCAGACCATGCCTTCCGGGCTAACGGCAAATAGACCGGCGGCCAATAAAGCGGCTAGGCTAGCTGCCTGAGCTTTGCCGGCGATAGCCCGATGACCTAGGCGATAAATCAGGGGAATGGTCAAGGTGCTGACCAGAACGCTCGGCCAGCGCGAGAGCATCAGCCCCCAGTGGCCGGGCTGCCAATCGGCAATGGGTTGGTGAATGTAAAAAGCCGTGAAGGGCGCGATTAAATAGGTCGCGAGTAAGCCGTGTTCGTAGAATAAGCCCGAAGGCAAGATCGGCCGGCCCAGCTCCAACACCTGCCGGGCGGCCAGAACAGTGGTATATTCATCAAAAAAGGGGTGCGTGGTGGTCAGGTAGTAGACGCGCAGGGCAAATCCGGCCAGGATCAACAGTAATAAGGCAATCGTTCGTCGCTGCATTGTCCCTAAACTTGCTTGTGGATGCTCGACTCGTGGGGTAACTTTTCCGCAAAATTCACTGTAGTGGGTTTGTTTATGATGCGCTTGTAAATTTCAACATATTGCTCGGCGATATATTCCCAGGCAAATTCCTGCTCGGCAATCTTTCGGCTTTCTTTGCTCATGCGCAGCCGCTCGTAGCGATTATTGATCAGATTAGCCAGTCGATCGGCCAGGGCATTGGCATCATTGATATTGACCAGATAGCCATTGACCCCTTCCCGAACCAACTCTTCCAGACCGGAGGCGCGAGTTGACACCACCGGCAGGCCGCAGGCCATGCCCTCCAAAACGGTATTGGGCATACCCTCCCAGGTCGTCGCGGTCACAAAAATATCGGCCTGGCGATACTGTTCCACCAGTTCGGCCCGGTCGAGCCACCCCATAAGATGGACGCGTTTTGTTAGCCCTTTTTCAGCGGCCGCCCGCTCTACTCTGGGGCGACGCTCGCCATCCCCCACCAGATACAATTCAAAGTTATCCACACCCTTCTTTTCCAGCAAACAAGCCGTTTCAACCAGCATTTCGACATTCTTGAAATTGTTGAATCGACCCACGAATATCAACCGCACCGGCCCTTCACTTTGGCGATGCAGCGGCGGTGTAAATACCGACAGTTCGATGGCGTTGGGTATGACTTCGATGGGTAGATCAGGCGTGGTTTGAAAAGCGAAATCGCGCAGCCCGTTAGAGACGGCCACTACCGCATCGGCATCATGCCACAACCAGCGCACCAGCGGCCGCAGGACTTTGTAATGCTTAGCAAACCGTTTAACCTCATCCGACGGCACATCAGCCCCGCGCAGCGAGATCAGATAGGGCAGACCATACAGCCGCTTGAGCGCCCAGCCAATGGGACCGTCGGGAATGCCAAAAAAGACATGGACCACATCCGGCTTGAACTCACGGACATTGAAAAGGCTGTACCACAGGGCGCTCATCACAAATGTTCCCATCTCAAAGGTAGAGCAGTACTCCTGCTTCTGGCGCAGCACCGGAATGCGATGCACTTCCACGCCATCGACAAATTCCACCGGTTTTAGACCCCGGATCGGATTAAGCAGTTCCCAGGTGAGACCGGTGTTGCGCAGGATGAACCCGGTTAACAACAGCAGCGTCCCTAAAATGGTAAAGCCGTGATTACTCAGATCCTCGTCAAAGGCATATTTAGCATAGGCCAGGTAAACCCAAAAGCCCAGACCCGATAATACACACAAATTACCGAGCAACGTATACAACTGGGTAGGACGGCTGGTCACTACTCGCACCGTATGCCCCATGTCAACCAAACTGGCTGCAATTTTCTGGCTGGCTTTAGATCCGCCCGCTCCAATTGGTGGAAATTCGTAGTTGATGAGTAAGATACGCATAGTTTTAGATTTTATACCAACCGGATTTAGTTGTCACATCTCGACTAATAACCAAATAAAACGGACTGGTCGAATCAACCAGCCCGCCGAACAGCGACTTCAAATTATATGTGATTCAGCTAAATTTGAAAAAGATGAGGAATAAAGTTTTGGGCGGCTCTTGCTCATCGCTTGTCACCTACCCAATTATCCGACCGATCAATCAACCAACCAACCAACCAACTAACTAACTAACCAACTAACTAACTAACTATCTATCCTGCCCTACTTCCCTGCTAACGCCGCCTCGACTACTTTTCGATCTTCCTCGTGCATCGGCAGTTGCAACGCGAACTGCTGCCCCTCAGGCGACATCTTGCGCCAGGTTTTGCGCAGAATATCGGTAATCTTATCGGCCTCTTTCTTGGCGAACTCCGAAAACTGCGTTTCCAGAAAGACCAAGCACAGTGAGTCTTCAAGCGCTTGCACTTCGGGATCTAACTTCAACCGTTTTTTCAAAATCAAACTAGTTACCCGGTCGGCCGCCTCTTCGCTGTAGCCTACTGCTTTCATTATTTCGGTGGTTTTCTCGGCGTGGAACGTCTTGAGGTCGTTGCGCCACTTCAGGTAGCCGGCCCGATCGCGGGGATAAGCGTCACGCGGGATCTCCCAGCGCCGGATATGCTGACCTCGGGCGGCCAGCAGCAGCTCTTCCGAAGCCGCCTCGCCGGCCAGCTTGTAAATCCAGTTAGTACGGCGTTCGGCGTGAACCAGTTCCAGCGGCCGCATCTGACCGCCGTCATCCATCAAGTTCGGGTCGTTAGCATTAGCCGCGTCTATTTTTTCGATGGCTTGGTTGAATTTATCGGACATGGTAATTTATTGATTGGTTAGTTTGATGGTTTATCGGTTTGAGGGATCGTGACTTTGACTTCATAGTTCATCCCTCATCCTTCATACTTCCAGAGGCCGGTGGTGACCTCGGAGATATTTTACCGGGATTTTAGCCGAAACGTGGCAGAATGGCTAATCCTCCCTAACCTCCGAGGTCCCAACCTTATCGCCCCTTCTACTCGCCGCTCACACTAGCGCGCCGACTGCCTCAGCCACCGTTCTCATATCAACGGTTCCCGCCTGCACCACAACCGTCAGGCGGTCACGGGGATCGTTGTCGAGCCGGGTGATCGAGACAGCTTGCCCCGGATAAATTACCGCCGCAGCCGCCTCCAGATCGGGCCGAATGGCCGCAAAACCTTCGGCGGTGTTGGGTAACGCCAGCCGGTCGTTTGATAAGAACTGGAACGCGCCGCCCTCTAAACTGAGCTGACCGGCAACCCGCGGATCGGATTCCAGCAGCGCCCCAAACGTTACCGTGGCGCGAACCAGGTCAAGGATACGTTCCTGTTGAGTTGTTCCTTGGCCTAACTTTCGCTGAGCCAGCAGGCCAAAGTCCCCTTCACTGTAATCCATCGCAAAGTTAATTTCGTGGGTAATGAGCATGATGCCCGGCCCCTCCGGCACGTGGCGATAATCGGCCA
>JAGRCC010000852.1 GCA_020433785.1 Anaerolineae bacterium | reverse complement strand
ACAACGCCATCGCCATTCGAGATGCTGTTCTGAACCAGGCCGATCAACATATTCCGGTCTACCTGCCCCAGTCGCGCTTCAACGACTCAACCCTGCTGTACTACCTGAGCGATCCATTTCCCCGCCAAGCCAACCTCTCGACGCCGGCGGCCGGCGCTGCCATCGCGATTTCGCCTGACAACAACATCGACGATACGACCTGGGTGCGCTTGTACGATGGTAAAGCCACGATACTGCCGCCCTTAACCCGCGAGGGCCAGCAGCTCATTCAAACCGCGCTTACGGATCAGCCTTCAACGCCAATCAAGGCCATCAACGGTGAAACTGCCGCTCGCCAAATCTTGCTGCCCGACGATCCGGCCAACTACCTCGAACAGCCATCGCTTGACCTTGACGCCGCATTCGGTCCGATGCAGCTTATTGGCGCTTCCTTCCCGGCGACGATTGATCAACTGCTGGCCCTGCCAGTCACGCTCTACTGGCAGGCCAACCAACCGATGTCAACCGAATACGAAGTCCTGGTCCGGTTGATCACCGACGACCGCCGCGCTGTCGGTAACGGCGATGCCCGTCCCACCGATTGGGTCTACCCCACCAGTTTTTGGCGGCCTGATGTCGATCAGATTGCCGCCCAGCACTGGATCACCTTAGAGCCGGACTTAGAACCGGGCCGCTATTGGCTGGCCGTCTCCGTGTTCGATCCGGCACTGGGCCAACGGCTGCCGCTCACCAGCGGCTTTAGCGATTCACAGGACACCTTTTTTGTCGGTCCGCTCAAAATCGCCCTACCCCAACCACCCACCGAGACCTTATTGGTCCGCTCGCAGCCCCTTGATTTTGGGGAAGTCGCCCGGCTAACCGCTTACCAGGTTAACCCCACCGCCATCATCGCCGGCGACTCGATCCAGATCGATCTGCTCTGGGAAGCCTTATCCAACCCGCCGCGCGATTACACGATTTTCGTCCATCTTCTCGACGACGAGGACAATCTTGTCGCCGGAAACGATGCCCAACCGCGTAGTGGTCGTTACCCGACCACAATTTGGGCCCCCGGCGAATTGATTTTAGACTCCCATACCCTGACTACCCCCACCGATTTATCACCCGGTCAGTATCGATTGGCGATTGGACTGTACTTCCAACCCTCCGGCGAACGCCTGCCCCTTAAATTCGAGACGCAGACCGTTGATACAACGGGGCGCCTAACTCTCCCGCCGCCAATCGAAGTTTTAGGCCAATAGGTTGCTTGACCGTAAGTTAAATCCAAGATATACTTATGAAATGTAGTAAACTTAAAAAATTCAAACTATTCATCGCGGTTTTCTCGATTAAAGCTGAGTCTTCTCTAAAAACTGCTCTGAAATTTAACCTTATAACATACAAGACTCGGTTGCGCTACCTGAAATACCATTTAGCCATTTGAACTATTTCTACCAACCACTACACTTAGTAAGCGAGGGAAACATCTATGCGCAAAATAGCAATTGTTGGTTTCAAGGGAGGCATTGGTAAGACAACAACCTGTGTAAGTTTAGGGGCGGCTATGGCCCTGCGTGGTCACAACGTTCTGCTCCTAGATACCGACACCCAAGCCAATTTGACGGTTGCCTTGGGATTACCCCAACCTAAAAAGTCATTGGCCGACGTCCTGATAAAAAAAGCAAAGCCCGAAGAGGTTATTCTTTCGGCTCGAAAAAATCTTGATCTTTTGCCGAGTAGTTTAAGTGTATTTAAAGCTCAACAGCGAATAGTTTTTGAAATGGCGCGAGAAGAGATTTTTGAGGAAATTTTTAGCCATCTCAACAGCTACGACTATATGGTGATCGACTGTGCGCCATCTCTATCGCTGTTAACGATCAACTCGATTGTTTATGCGGATGAAATCTTTATCCCCGTTTCAATGGAGATGCTGGCGCTAACCGGGGCCGAGCAATTCATCGAATATCTTAAGGAAGTGGCGCGAGTTATGGGGCGCGGTGCCGATATTCGCCTCATTATCCCCACCATGTATGACCCGCGTCGGCGTGTCAGTGACAAAGTAATGCAACTTCTGGAGAAATTAGGGCCACGAGTTGCGCAGCCAATCCGAGTCGATACCACGCTTTCGGAAGCGCCAGGTGAGGGCCAGACCATTTTCGAATACGCGCCCCGCAGCCGAGGAGCTATTGATTACGCTCGATTAGCTGAAACTGTGGCAGCGTTACCACCACTGGAAACTGCAAACAAACATCAGCATCAACCAAATCAACCTACCAACGGGGTTAAGGTTAAAGAGGGGCTTAATGACACACATCATCTCAGTAGCCAATCAGAAGGGTGGAGTGGGCAAAACTACAACAACAACTAATTTAGGTGTTGCCCTGGCCCAACTGCACAAAAAAACCTTACTGATCGATTTAGACCCACAAGGGGCACTGTCCGCCGGATTGGGTATCAAAGTGACCAACGAAACAAACACCATCTATGAAGTTATGATGGACGAAGATATCCCGGCCAATCAAGCCATTCATCCGGTTCAAGCCTATCTCGACGTCATTCCGGCCGATAACGATTTAGCTGCCGCATCTATCGAATTGATGCCTGAGTTACGGCGGGAATATGTTCTGCGCAATGTTCTTGGCATTCTGGAGGGCTGGTATGATTATATTCTAATCGACTGCCCGCCCAGTTTGAATT
>JAGRCC010000851.1 GCA_020433785.1 Anaerolineae bacterium | reverse complement strand
CAGCAGCACGATGCGGGCCTGACCGCCAGCGGCTAATTGCAGCGCTTCATCCATCACCGCTCGTTCGGCTTGGCGGCCGACAAACGGGGAGCTGGCCGGGACGGCTTTTTTGACCTGGCGAGGCGCAGTCGCCGTGATTGACATGGGGCTGGCCTGAATATGGCCGTTGAGAATAGCCGCTCGCAGCGACTCGGTCTCGGTCAGGGGGGCGACGCCCAACTCTTGGGCCAAAATCGCCCGCAGGTTATCGTACTGGCGCACGGCTTGGGCGCGTTCGCCCAGGCGAGCGTGAGCTTCCATAAGGGCCTGATGCATCGGCTCTTGCAAATTATCGTAAATGAGGGCTTGCTGGGCATAAGTGATCACCTTCTGCCAATTGGCCGCTGTTCGGTGAGCGGTGATGAGGGCATCGAGCAAACGTAGGTAATGGCGATCGAGGCGCTGTTGTTGGGTGGTTAGCCACAGTTCAAAATCGGGCGCGTCCAGTAGGCTCAGGCCATCGGCTAGCGGCGCTCGATACAAGGCCACAGCCTCTTCCAACCGGCTCACCGGGGAGAGGTCAGCCGCCGGCGACGTGTCCTCAAAAGGGTGGATATCCACCCAAACCGACTCGGCTAAGCGCAAACTGTCGCCGTCAACCTCAACGACGTCCTCATCGAACGTTTTGCCGATATCCCATAGGGTGTTGCGTAGATTCTTACGCGCGGCTTGGGGCAGGCTGTCGGGCCAGAGTAAGGTCATCACTTGCTCGCGCGTTTGGGTGGTTCGCTCTGTGGCCAGGTAGACCAGCAGCGCAATCCCCTTCGCTTTGGTGAGTTTAAGCGCGTGATCGTCTTTGGTGACCTTGGGCGTCCCCAAAAAGAAGCATTGAATAGTTGTCATAGCTCTATATTATAGTCAATTTAGGGACAGCGTCATAAAAGTGAGGACGCTGGCAAGGACGGCCAAAGGGTCAGAGCTCAGGACACCCGGTTGTTATAATGAGGTTGTAAATTAAATAAAAAATCAATTTGTGACAAACACAATGTCAATATACCTAAGGAGATTTGAAATGAGTTGGAAATTTGATAAAGCCCATTCTAGTGTAGAATTTTCAGTACGCCATATGATGATTAGCAAAGTGCGCGGTCGCTTTGAAGATTTCGAAGTAACGGTTAATTATGATGAAAACAATCCGGTGAACACCACCATCGAGGCCACCATTGATGTCGCCAGCATTAACACGCGTGAACCGCAGCGCGACGGTCACTTAAAATCACCTGATTTCTTCGACGCCGCCACCTACCCGACCATGACCTTCAAGAGCACCCGCGTTGAAAAGGTAGACGGCAAACACGCTAAACTGATCGGTGATTTGACCATCCAAAACGTAACGAAGCCGGCCACTTTAGATGTGGAGTATGTCGGTAAAGCTATCAACCCCTTCACCGGCGGCGAAACGGTTGGATTTACCGCCAACGGCAAAATCAGCCGCAAAGAGTGGGGGATGACCTGGAACCAGGCCTTGGAAACCGGCGGCATTATGGTCGGCGACGAGGTTACCCTTCATCTGGAAGTTGAACTGATCAAAGAAAATGAACCTGTGGCCGAAGCTGCCGCGGTCTAATCTGTGATTAGTTAGTTTGTTGGTTAGTTAGTTTGTTGGTTTGTTTGATTATTGGTTGGTTGATTTAGCCTAACCAGAAGAAGAAAGAGCAGGAGTGGAATCAGGTCTGATTCCACTCCTATTTTTTTGTCGTTTCACCGGTGCGGGGGTGTTTATTAATACTGCTCTGAAGCCGGACACGGGCCAGTCATCCCCGCCCCTTCACACAAAAATATCTTTAATCGATCAATCCGCTGTTGATTATAGTCAGCTAGACAAAGCTGATAATTGGTCGGCTGAATCGATCCTTCTCCGAAAAAGCTCGCTTCCCAGGTGCAGTTGGCGTCTCTAACCTGTTTCCACTGAGTCTGAAGGTCTTGCAGTTCGTTCCACTTGTTAGGGCTAACGGTGTCTTGCAAAGCCTCGATAAGTTGAGCCAATTTTTGGGTCGATGCGGTGGCTTTGCTGGCGGCACACGCGTCCAGCTGGGCTTGCGATGCGGCCGTGGTCAGGCAGTCGGGCGCGTCCATCGGCTGGGCTGGCTGCGTCGCCGCGACGGCCGCTCGTACGGCCACATCAAGTTCCGGGGTCGGTGATCCGGTACAGGCAACAACCAGTAACAGGACGCCGATCAAAACAGTTACTCTAATGAAATTGATTAGCACGTTTGTCCCTTCTGTCTGAAAATCAAATGCCCAATTATGAAGTAAGTTCGTCCGGCTGCTTCAGAACGACCAGGGTCACGCTGCCATGGACCAACAATTTATCGCCGGGGCCGGTCACTCGAACGGTGAGGCTGACCGTTCGCCGGCCAAGATGCTCGATTTTTGAACGGGCGATGAGACGATCGCCCAGTTGGGGGGCTTTGAGGTAATTGGCCGTGAGGTTGACCGTGGTGACCATTCGACCCGAAGGCAGCAGGGGTTTTGGGAAAAAAGAGACTGTATCAACCAGCGTAGCTAGCAACCCACCGTGAACTCCGCCGAAGTAATTACTGTGCCGTTCATCGACGGTTACTTCCATCACGGCGTAGTCATCGCCGACATCCGTTAGCCTGATCCCCAGCGTTTGTAGCATACCAATCTGGTTGGCCTGTTCTATTGTAACCGGTTCCATCGAGTCCTCCGTTGATGATTAAGTCCGGCTATTTTACCACAAAAGCGCCAGTTAGGGGCAGAAAACGCCTTCCACAAATGAAAAGAAGCCTGGATCAGCAGCAAGTGACCACAAGCTTCTTAAGTGCAAAAATTATTTGGAAAAAAAGTCTCAGCCTGATTTTGCGTAGGGAGCATCCGGGGCTGATAGTTGGGGATGATGAAGTCTAACCCTGATGAGCGTAGAGGTATTCAACAGCCTCGCCAACAGTGGTGATTTTCTGAGCTTCTTCGTCAGAAATTTCACCGCCAAATTCTTCTTCAAAAGCCATAATCAGCTCGACCAGATCGAGCGAGTCAGCTTCCAGATCATCCCGAAAGCTGGCTGCCATGGTAATGTCGGCTTCATCGGCGCCAAGTTGCTCAACCACGATACCTTTTATTTTCTCATATACTTCATCTTTAGTCATTGGAAATATCTCCTTTTGGATTTTTTTGGATTGCCGAGAGTGGGTAATTCGGCAAATATTAGCGCATTTTACTGATGCTGGCAAAAGTCGCAACTTACAGACCTAAGCTGCAAAAGTAAGGCACAAGTATATCTTTTCACAAGAACATAAACACCCAGTGGGTTAGATAGTTGCGTTTTAACTTTGATGATCTTATGAGTTATGCAGTTCAAAAGGTGACAGTCACTTTTTGCCGAAAATGAACGCCCGCTTAAGCCCAAACAACTCTATTTATCGCGTCTAAGTGACTGTCACCTAGATCTATCAACAAATTGACGGGGTTAGTTTGTAACTTTACCTATTTTCATTATGATTTATGTTAGGTTTAGTTACTTTTAGTAGACCACCTCCATCGACTGATTTTTGGTGAGATGCCATGATCATCATTATGCTCATTTTTACAACAGCGCTGTTCTTTGGTAGTGTGGGCACACCGCTGGCCAGAGATATCGCCATTAAGTCAGGATTTATCGCCCTCCCCAAAACCGACCGCGCTCATGATGAACCAACTGCTTTGATGGGCGGCTTGGCGATTTATGCCGCCGCTATTGTGGCGTTGCTGGCCATGCTGCTGGGTAGTCCGCTCATCAAAAACGTCTATCGTATTAGCGAATTCGCCAGTATTATAATCGCCGCATCCCTGATTGCCGCTTTGGGTTTATGGGATGATCGGCGCGCTTTGCCGCCTTGGGCCAAACTGGCCGGCCAGTTAATTCCGGCTATTCTCGTTTTTATGGCCGGCGTTAGAGTCAGCAGTCTACCGTTGCCCATCCCCGAAATGTGGAAAACCGCGTTACAATTTGTCATTACGGTGGCCTGGATTCTTTATATTACCAATGCCATCAACTTTTTAGATAATGCCGACGGCATTGCCGTGATGACCAGCGCGACCACCAGCGCTATTTTTTTACTTATCGCCATCTTAAACGGCCAGCAGTTGGTCTCGATCTTAGCGGCGGCCGTATTGGGCGCCAGTTTAGGGTTCGCCCGCTACAATCTACCGCTGCCCAAAAGCACGATCTTTATGGGCGACTCCGGCTCGTTGTTTTTGGGCTTTCTGTTGGCGGTGCTGGGGATCAAAATTCGCATTCCCGATAATGTTCCGGAAATCACCTGGATGGTGCCAATCATCGTTCTAGCCCTACCTATTTTTGATACCATGCTGGTGTACATTTCAAGAAAGCGCCGAAACCAGTCGTTCTTCAAGGGCGGCGTCGATCACAGCACCCATCGTTTGAGCCGCTACGGGCTCGATAAATTGTCGGTGGCGCTGGCGGTGGGATTGATTAACGGGGCATTGGGATTGATTGCAATTTTTGTTACGCAAGCCTCCAGCACCGAAGCTTATGTGGTGGCCATCTCTTTGGTAGGGATCGCGCTCTACGCCTTATGGCGACTGGAATTTAAGGCCTCATTCTGGTTTAGAACGGGGAAGGAACAGGCCCAACTTATGCCGGTGCGGATCGAAGGCAAGGGGTAAGGCTTCCATAAAAAATGCCCGCGACACACGGGCATAGCTTTGACTTTTCTTGAACGCTAATCCTGTCAACCTTTATGCGGGTTCATCCGCGAAAGCCGGGGTTCCATTCTGTTCTAAGGGGATAGCCAGGGTGAAAGTACTGCCTTTATTGGGCTGGCTTTCCACCCAAACCTGGCCACGGTGCTGCTCGGCAATGGTTTTAACAATAGCTAACCCCAGACCCGTGCCAGGGGTATCATCTAATTCAGGTCTGGCCCGGAAAAACTTTTCAAATACGCGGGGCAAATCTTTGGCCGAGATGCCTGGTCCGTTATCGGTTATGGACACCACTGCCTGCTCCTGCCCATTTTTCGTGAGATTAATATTGACCCGGCCACCGGCTGGGGTATATTTGATCGCGTTATCCACCAAGTTACTCACCGCTCGTGACAGCAGCACCGAACTCCCCTGAACTAATAGGGTGTCATCCGCCCCGGCAACGATGAGATCGATCTCTTTGGAGACGGCCAAAGGTCTGACCGTGCTCAAACTGGATAACACGATGGCCTCGAAATCGATCTCCTCGACTTTCAATTCCTCCAGCCGTTCCAACCGGCTCAGTTCCAACAAATCTTCAATCAGTGACTTCATCAAGTTAGCGGCGCGAGACATGCCGTCCAGGTCCTCTTCCTGACGGACGGAAATCGGGCCGTCCATACGCATCAACTCGATATAGCCCTTAAGGGTCGCCAGCGGCGTGCGTAGATCATGGGTAAACGCCGTGACAAAATCCCGTTTGAGCTTGTCTAAGGCCTTAAAGGCGCTGATATCCTGCAAAACGGTCACCCGGCCCATTTCCGGAATTTCAACCACGTTAGCCCACATGGTCCGGCCATCCGGCAGCGGCACTTCACCGGAAGAGGGCGAATTGGGCGACAGAATACGCAGCAGCTCGAGATTATCGGTGAGTTCGGTCAGGGGTTGGAGCGGCGTGGGTTCCCGCTTTAAGCCCAATATTTCTCTGGCGGCGGGATTGATCAGCAATGTTTCGTTCTTAGCATTGGTGACCAAAACCGCATCCTGGGTACTGTTGATAATCGCCGACAGTTTAATGCGCTCCTGCTCGGTCTGCCTGAACAGCTGCGCATTTTCCAGAGCGATGGCCGCCTGGCCGGCGATGGCTTCCAGCAGCGGTAGGTCCGCCTCTTTGAATTGGTTCGGCTCATCCTGAACCAGGGTCAGAACCCCAATCACCCGTTGGCGGCGACGCAGCGGCGTGCTAATGACCGAGCGAACGTCGTAAGGTTGGTTATCATAAACCAGCCAGCGTTCATCGTTTCGAGTGTCGTGGATAACATCACCCCGACCGTTTTTCAAAACCCAGCCGGCAAACCCTTCGGTTAAAATGGTGCCGACAATGGTCGCGGCCCGTTCGCTGCTGAGATC
>JAGRCC010000850.1 GCA_020433785.1 Anaerolineae bacterium | reverse complement strand
CACGGATTATCTGGAAGAACCAAATCTATCTCCCGATAGTTGAGGAGAAGGTTATCGTAGCGAAAGAAAAAGCCGAAATACACGAAAAACTTAGCGGCAGTGAAACAATTTTGGTGGTTGAAGACGAAGAAACCATCCTCGATCTCATTGAAGTGGTGCTTAAACAATCTGGCTACGATCTGATCACCGCCAGAGATGGCCAAGATGCCATAAACAAGGTGCAGGGCCTCGAGGGGCCGATTCATCTCCTTTTAACTGATGTCGTTATGCCAAATTTATCTGGCAAAGATTTATCAGTGGAAATAAGAAAACGCCACCCGGAAACTAAAATATGCTTTATGTCCGGTTATACCGATAACGCCATTGTGCATCATGACATCCTGGATGAAAACACAAATTTTATCCAGAAACCCTTCTTACCCAGCTTTCTGCTAAAGAAAGTGCGTGAAATCCTGGATAGAAAGACAATCTGACTAACCTTGCCCCCTTCAAAGCCGAGAATGTGCATCGAGGCGTGGGCTTAAACCCCATAACGCCACAGCCCACACTAACCAAGCCCCATACAAACGCGGATAGGCGACCAGCGCCCACCACCCGATGGCCCAGCCGGTTGACTTAAACGGAATCGGCGCGATCAACAGCAGTAGGGCCACGCCCAAGGCCAGCCAAGCTATCCGGCCGGCTGCCGTCTCGACCGGGCGGCGCAGTAAGTCGGTCGTCACCACAAAAATCGAACTCAGCAGCAGGACGAAATGGTACTCTTCGGCCACCGGCAGCAAGACGATGGTTAGCGGCAGCAGGGCCGCAAACAGCCGGGCGGAGTCACTGCGCCGGCCGATCCAGATAGTGGCCCCGAGAGACACGACCCGGATCAGTGACGGCAGTACATTAGCCAGAAATGGCCACGGCTTGACCGGGGCGGGATTCCACTGGGGATCATAGCTAAACAGGTGGGTCAGCAGGCCGGTGGTGGTTTGATAGGCGGGTACGGCCAGTGCGCCCCGCCGGCTAAAGGCGCTGACAGCGGCCGGGTAAGCCAGCCAGGTGTCGAAACCAAGCCAGGGCAGGCTAAACACCGCCACGAGGAGTATCGTACCGCCGCCCCACAACAGTACTCGCCAGCGGCCGTGCAATAGCGGTACCACCCATAAAAACAGTCCGGATGTCTTCAAAATGAAGGCCAGACCTAGCGAGCCGCCAACCAGGCCATCGCGCCGATAAACTAGCCCTAACAGCGCCAGTGCCAGCAGCCCGCCCAACACCAGGTAAGTTTGACCCACCGCCAAATTAGCCCCTACCGCCGGCAACAACGCGATTAGCCCCACCAACAAAATCCAGCCACTAGCCTCGGGCGACTGGCCCAGACCCAGCCCTACGCCCACCAACACCCCGCATGTGGCCAGCAGCGCCGCCAGACTGACCACCAGCCAGGCATCACGGGCCACCTGCGGCGGAAGGCCGGCCAGCGGCAGTGCCAACAGCGCCACGGTCGGGAGGTTGGGTGTAAATATTTCATACACGGCCGGGCCAGTGTACGTTTGTACCTGCCCGGCAAACCAGTCGTCGTCATACACCGCCGGCCCAAAGTCGCCGCTGATCAGCAACCGGGCCGCGGTGTAATGACCGACAAAGCCGTGGGTCACTGCTCCCCAGGCCGGCCCCAACTGCCAGATTAAAATATACCCCCACACGACCAGCCAGCCCAGCAGCAGACCCGCTCGTCTTAAAGATTTGCCCAAAAGAGACCTCGTTTGGAATAGTTAGATAGATGGTTGGTTGGTTGGTTGGTTTGTTTGTTGGTTGGTTGGTTTGTTTGTTGGTTGGTTGGTTTGTTTGTTGGTTCCATTTGACCAACTATCCAACAAACTATCTATCTATCCAACCATCCATCTATCCAACAAACCATCCACCCAGTTTATTATAAACTCAAATTCGAGTATAATATTTGCCAAGCGTATTGCCCACATCGAGGTGGGCGATTTTACAAACACTGTTGTTTGCTACAGCCCGGCTCGTAGCTTCAACCTGTATACTCAGGAAGAGAGCCATGTCCAACTTAATAAAACTGTCCCCTTTACGCCAAGCGGCGGCCTTGCTGGTGCTCGCTGCCCTGCTGATCTGGGAAATCGGTTACACGATTCTGCCCAACGATATCACCCCTTGTATGTTTTCTCAAATCTATCTGGTTGTGGCCGCCGGTCGATCCGGCGACGGTCCTGCCTGCGGTGAGGCGGTCGAGACAACCGCACCACCCGCGCCGGCTGTACCCCAACCGCCGCCGCTGCCGACGACGGTCTTCCAAGCCGCCGGACAAGCTCAGACATGCCCACCCGCCTGCGCCGACCGACCGACGGTTGATCTACGCCGCCAAAAGCTGGTCGGCGCTAAGTTCGATGCCGTCGATCTGGCCGGGACCGATTTGAACGGGTTGGACTTGCGCGATACCTCTTTTGTAGGTGCTTATTTGGCCGGGGTTAATTTGAGCGGGGCCGATCTGCGTTCGGCCAGCTTTGTCAAAGCCAACTTAACCGGGGCCGATCTACGCCAGGCCCGTTTGGATGGGGTTACGCTTTATCAGGCCAATCTGACCGGGGCCAACCTGAGCGGCCAGGATTTGGCGGCCGTCAATCGGCGGCTGGCTCACAACTTGGAGGAACTGCGCCTGGACCAGGCCGATCTCAGCCAGACCCGGCTAACCAAGCTCAAACTGCGCGGCAGCAGCCTGGTGGGCGCCAATCTGCACGGCGCCGATTTGCGCCAAACCGACCTGCGTGGGGTCGATCTGAGCCGGGCTGATTTACGAGAGGCGCTCATCGACTCGACCACGCGGCTGGCCGGAGCTAATCTCAGCGGGGCCAATCTGGCCGGGCTTAGTCTGGCCAACCAGGATTTACGCTCGACCCAACTGGCCGGCGCTATCTTCACCGGCAGCGATCTATCTTACGTCCAAACCGATGTTCGGACGAATTTGAGCGGCGTTGATCTACGCTTCACCCGGCTAACCGGCGTCCAACTATCGGGCGTCAACTTGAGCCGGGCCAATCTCAGCGATCTGGATTTGACCCAATTGACCGGACTGGTCGATAGCGATCTCTCCCAAGCGCGGCTGCGCAATACCAATCTGAGCGGGATCACGCTCATCCATGCCAATCTGCAACAGGCCGATCTGGCCGGCGCGGACCTACAAGCCGCCAATCTCGGCAACGCCGATCTACGAGGCGCCGACTTGACCGGAGCCAATTTAACCGGGGCGCACCTCATCGGGGCTACGTTCGATTAGTTGAAAAGGTCTTACGCAAAACGCCAGGTGACAGTCACTAATTGGCGACAAGTAGCATATGGGGGGCTCAAATGGGTCGATTTAATTTCCTCAAGTGACTGTCACCTTTGGAATGCATAAATAAGTCCTGTTGAAAAGAAAAAATCCCTCTGGGGGCCGGTAACAGCCTAATCAGAGGGATTTGTAGAAGATTAAAGACCAGAGATTGGAGATTGAGCTTTTGATTTAATCTCAAACTCCATAAACCCATTGAACTCTAACTGACATCCTCAGGTTTATCAGACTCCGGCTCAGTGTCATCTACTGCTTCATCCAAGGCAGACTTCTTAGCCTTAGTTTCAGCCTCGGATTTAGGTCCATACATTTCCTCAGCCTTAGCCTTAGCCGCAGCTACTTCATCGGCCTGAGCCAGCGCTTCCCGAATTTTGGCCCGCAGTTCCTCCTCAGAGGCGGGTTTATCTTCCTCAGACACAACCGGTTCGGGGTCGGCCCAGCGGGTACGGGTGCCGGGGTAATAAGGGGTGCCCGATGGCCCGCCGGAACGAGGCGCGCTTGGTTGGGCTTGCACCGGATAGGGTCGCGTTCCAAAGCGTGTCAGCAGGACCGCACCTAAACCGGCCATGGCGATGAGCGCCCCAATCGCTTTACCGATAAACCCGATACAAGCGATAAGTCCGATCACCGGCATGTTGGTCAGCAGCGTTAAGATCGACACCCCGACAATGCTGGACATGATCAGGCCGGGTTGAGGCCGACCGCCGGCCGCTAACAGCCGTTCACCCAGAATGTGACCGATGACAATCCAGCCAAACAGGGTGGCGATGCCCAAGGCAATGTAAGCCACCATCGGCACAATGGCTAGACAGATGGTGATCACCAACAAGGCGGCTACGGGTATCAGCACAGCGGCCACAATTGAGGTGAGTAACCCCACTCCAAAACTGAGTGGAGCTGACGTGGTTAGCGTTTCACGCACATTGTACATTTGCTCCGGCATAAAGGCGGCTACCAGCCAGGTGATGACGCCTAAAACCACCAGAAGCGCCACCGTCCAAAGGATATTCCCGATAATGGCCGCTATCCAGCCGAACATACTGTCTCGACCGCCGTCATGGTTGCGGTAATTAAAATCGGGTGGGGCAGGCGGAGAGGGTGGGTTCGGTAAGGAGTCGATCGATGGAATGCCATCATCGTCATCCGATCCGAAATCATTATGAAATTTGGTTAGCCCCTGGACATCACCGGTAACCTTGGCGCCTTCGGCTTTGTTGACCTGGCCGCCGATAAGTCCGATATCGCCATCCACCACCGCCGTATCCGATAGATTGACATTACCGCCAATGGCCGCTAAATCGCCGTTAATCTTGCCATCAATGTTGACATTGCCGCCAAATACAATCACGTCGCCGTCAATCTCGGCACCTTCTTTGGCCGAAAAATTGCCACCAAAAACGGCCAGATCGCCATCGAGTTCACTATCAACTTCAAGGGTGGCGCTGCCGCCCAATACGGCTAAATTTCCATTGTGAGTTTGTTCCGCGCCCAAAACATAGTTATCGCCAAAAACTACTTGATCACCCTTTGAGTCGGGTTCCTGAGCCAGCGCGGGAACGGCAAATACGAGCAGCAGGATCAAAGTTAAAGCTAAGGTTAATATTTTCCTATTCATCATTCTTCTCCATTACCAATTAGAGGGTCAATTCGATTGAGTTGGCCGGGCGTCGAGACAGCAATTGCAGCACTCGCAGCCACAACCAGGTTGCGCAGACAGAGGTGATAATCAATAACCAAATGAGCGGCTGGCTCACTAAAAAGAGACCGGTTTTCCACAGCAGCAGACAAATATTGGCAAAAGTGCGCAGGCTGGCGGCCGACTCAAAAATAATCGTCACCCCCTGATACAGAACATTTGCATCCAAGGCCGAATCGCCGGCGTTCATTAACAGCAGTCCGCCGGAAACGGCCCAGGCGCCCCAAAAAAGCAGTGTGCCGATGAGCAGCGCCCCCAAAGCGACCCAAATATGCCAGGGCTTATGCGCCTGACGCCAGGCCAGTTGAGCTTCAACATGCCCGACAAAGCCTTGACTGGGCGCCGCCATGTGGCCCGCCGCGTCGAGCAGCAGGGTGTGAACATGCTGCATCGATTCATAGGTTTGGCGGCAGGCTGAACAGCCGGCTAGATGGGCCTGTAGTTCGGCCACTTCATCAGGTTTGAGTTCGTTATCGAACCATTCAGAGATTTTTTCGGTGTATTGGTCGTTCATCATTGGACCGGTTCCCTTCTTATGGTGCTTCCGCGGCCTCGGCCAACATTTGCCTGGCCCTAAAGAGGCGGCTCTTGATGGCGCTGACGCTGGTGTCGAGCGTTTCAGCAATTTCATCGTAAGACATCTCATACCAGTAACGCAGAACGGTGGCCGCGCGGTAATCTTCCGGCAGCGTCTCGAGTAGTTGGTGGACGGTGTCGTGGCGCTCATGAGTTAGAGCGGCTTCCTCCGGCTGCGGTTTTCTATCGGCCACGGCCTGCCAGGGCGGCAGCTCATCCCACGAGACCATCTGATAGCGCTTTTTTCGCAAGCGGTCGATGCAGTAGTGTGAGGCAATCGACAGCAGCCAGGACGACAATTTGCGGTCGGCGTTGTAGGTTTTTAGCTTGGTGTAAGCCCGCAAAAATGTTTCCTGAGCCGCGTCTTCGGCCTCGGTGGCATCGCCCAGCATGCGGTAGCACAGGTT
>JAGRCC010000849.1:1504-1821 GCA_020433785.1 Anaerolineae bacterium | reverse complement strand
CAAATGAAACTGATCTACGGCGTCGATTTTTACCAAAAGATGTGGGAGGTCAACGCCTGGGTCAAACACTTTTTCCCCCACGGCCAGGCGACCGGCATTGATCGCCAAAACGACAGCCTGTCGGCGATACAGCAGGCCATTAAAGCTGGGGGTGAATGGGTGTTTGGCGGCTTCTTGGGCGATGTTCTGGAACGTTGGCTGCAGAAATACCAAATTACCAAACATACCCAATTAGCCGGCCAAAATGGCGCTTACGATACGCTTCTGTTCACGCCCGATATCTGTAAAGGCCATTATGACGGCCATAAACACAAAAC
>JAGRCC010000849.1:0-1445 GCA_020433785.1 Anaerolineae bacterium | reverse complement strand
TCGATATCAGGAGTAGGGGGTAAGGGGTAGGGAGTATGGGTATAATTCTTGTTTCCTACTTCCTTACGCTTGGATAAAGGAAACTTCATGGAAAAAATTCTGTTTGGCCAATCATACTACCTGCGCTTTGATCCTAAACTTTGGGAAGCTATGCAGCCTTACCCGCCGTTGGGCAGCCTTTATGCGGCGGCTTACACCCGCGATCACGGCTACGAGGTAGCCCTGTTCGACGCCATGTTGGCCGAGTCGGAAGCGGAGTGGGTGACCGCGCTCGATACCCATCGGCCCAAATTTGCCGTGTTGTATGAGGACAGCTTCAACTACCTCAGCAAAATGTGCCTGCTGCGGATGCGTCAGGCCGCCTTTACCATGGCCGAAGCCGCCAAAGCGCGCGGCTGCACCGTCATCGTCTCCGGCTCCGACGCTACCGATCACGCCGCCAAATATTTCCAGCACGGCGTCGATTTTATCCTGATGGGTGAAGGCGAAGTGACGTTAGGTGAACTGCTCGATCACCTGACCGGCCGCCAGCCGCGCTCGCTTCACACTATCGCCGGGCTGGCTTGGATCGACAACGGGGAGATTACCCGCACCATCGAGCGCCCCTTCGAGCGCCACCTCGACCGCTTTCCCTTCCCGGCCTGGGATCTGGTCGATATCCCGCGCTATCAAAAAATCTGGTACGAGCGCCATGGCTACTACTCCATGAATATGGTCACCACGCGGGGCTGCCCCTATCGCTGTAACTGGTGCGCCAAGCCGATTTACGGCCGTCGCTACAACAGTCGCAGCCCGGAGAACGTAGTGGCCGAACTGAAGTGGCTCAAAGACAATTTCGAGCCCGACCACATCTGGTTCGCCGATGACATCTTCGGCCTCAAACCCGGCTGGATCGAAACGTTCAGCCGGCTGGCCATCGAGCAGGACGCGCTGGTGCCGTTCAAATGTCTCCAGCGGGTCGATCTAATCACCGAAGCCGTCGCTCAGGCTCTCAGTCAGGCCAAATGCAAAACGGTCTGGGTCGGCGCGGAGTCCGGTGCGCAGAAAATCTTGGATGCGATGGATAAAGACACCAATGTGGCCGATATCTACACTGCCGCCGAACGGCTGCATAAGGTTGGGGTCGAAATCTGCTTCTTCCTCCAGTTCGGCTACCCTAGCGAGGGTTGGGACGAAATTCAGCAGACGCTCGATATGGTCCGCCGCTGCGAGCCGGACGACATCGGTATCTCGGTCTCTTACCCGCTGCCCGGCACTAAATTTTACGAAAACATCAAGCTGGAGTTGGGCGAAAAAACCAACTGGGTTGACTCCGATGATCTGGACATGCTCTATCGCGGCCCGTTTGTTAACGAATTTTATCGCGTGCTGCACCATCGCGTTCATCATGAGTATCGGGCGCGCAAAGCCTGGAAGAAAGTCAAATCGGCTCTGGCCTCGCCCAC
>JAGRCC010000848.1 GCA_020433785.1 Anaerolineae bacterium | reverse complement strand
ACTTTGATTTTTACAACAACCACCGGCTTCATCAAGCGCTGGGCTATATGACCCCGGCCGACCTCTATCTGACCGGCAGGGCGATGTTAACGAACGGAACGAACCTTAACGAACGAACTTTAACGAACGATAACTTGTCAATATGATGTTAATAATACCAAGAAAGGAATCGGACATTAATTTTCTTAGTGTGTGTCTTGACAAAAGGGTCCACTTTACCCCTTTGTAGCCATTCCATCGCCTATTCTATGCTGGACGCAGTATGAAAGCCCCCTCTTTTTTTTGTCCGCGCTTTGAGTTATACTAACCCCACCAACCAACCATCAAACCAATATAAGGAAAAATCAATGGAGATAAACGAAAAAGAGCTGCGCTATTTGAGACTGCTGGCCCGGCAGTATCCCACTATCCAGGCCGCTTCGACGGAAATTATCAACCTCAATGCCATTCTCAACCTGCCCAAAGGCACCGAGCATTTTGTGTCGGATGTCCACGGCGAGTATGAGGCGTTTATCCACGTGCTGAAGAACGGCTCCGGTTCGATCAAACGCAAAATCGATCAGATTTTCTCCGATACAATGACCGATAAAGAAAAACGTACGCTGGCGACGCTCATTTATTATCCTGAACGAAAATTGTCGCTTATTCTCAAAACGGTTGAGGATGCCGACGAGTGGTATCGCATTACGCTGTTTCGCTTGATCAAAGTGTGCCGGGTGGTCTCTTCGAAATACACCCGCTCGAAGGTGCGCAAGGCGCTGCCACAAGATTTTGCCTATGTCATCGAGGAGCTGCTGCACGAGCAAGAGAGCCTGGAAAACAAGCACGATTATTACCGGAGTATCATCAATACCATCATCACGACCCAACGCGCCCGCCCGTTTATTGTGGCCCTGTCGCATTTGATCCAGCGGCTGGCTATCGACCACCTGCATGTCATCGGCGATATATACGATCGGGGGCCGGGGGCGCATATTATTATGGACACGCTGATGGCTTACCATTCGGTCGATATTCAGTGGGGCAATCACGATATTGTCTGGATGGGCGCGGCGGCGGGTAGCGAGGCCTGTATCGCCAACGTCATCCGCATTGGCCTGCGTTATTCCAACATGAGCACGTTGGAGGACGGCTACGCCATCAGCATGCTGCCGCTGGTGACATTTGCCTTAAATACGTATGCCGATGATCCATGCCTCAAATTTAGGCCCAAATACTCGATGGAAAAGGAGTACACCGAGTATGAAATCAATCTGATGTCCAAAATGCACAAGGCGATTACGATCATCCAACTCAAGCTCGAAGGCCAGTTGATTATGCGCCAGCCCGAGTTCGAGATGCAGGATCGACTGCTGTTGGACAAGATCGATTATGGCGACGGCACCGTCTGTGTCAAGGGCCAGAAATGTAAGCTCAACGATACCTATTTTCCGACTCTCGATCCGGATAACCCTTACGAACTTAGCGAGGGTGAGAAGGACGTGATTGAACGGTTGAAGCTTTCTTTTATCAACAGCGAGCGGCTGCAAGAACACGTCCGGTTTTTGTATTCCAAGGGCAGTATGTATCTGGTTTTTAATAACAATCTGCTCTACCACGGTTGCATTGTTATGGATGAGGACGGGACATTTTCAACCATCGCGTTAGAGGGTAAAGCCTATAAAACCAAAGCGTTTATGGATGAAGCGGAACGGCTGGCCCGTCAAGCCTATTTTTCAACCGAGGGGACGCCGCAGAAGCAGGATGGCCTGGATATGATGCTTTATTTGTGGAGTGGGGCGAAATCGCCGATTTTCGGCAAGGACAAGATGTCGACCTTTGAGCGCTATTTTATTGATGACGCCTCAACCCATACCGAAACCAAGAACGCCTATTATATTTACCGCGATAAAGAGGAAACCGCTGACCGGATATTGCAGGAGTTTGGACTTGATCCCGATACAGCCCATATTCTCAATGGTCATGTGCCGGTCAAGGTCAGTAAAGGTGAAAGCCCCATTAAGGCGGATGGAAAGCTGATTGTTATCGACGGCGGTTTTTCCAAAGCGTATCAAAAGCAAACCGGCATTGCTGGCTATACGCTGGTTTACAATTCATTTGGCTTGCTGCTGGCGTCCCACGATCCGTTTGAATCGAGCCAAAAGGCCATCGAGGAAGAATTGGATATTCGCTCGGAAACGATCATCTTGGAGCGCAATCAACGCCGGCTGCGTATTAAAGATACGGATAAAGGCAAAAATATCCAGCACGAAATTGAAGAATTGCAAGTGCTGCTGGAGGCGTATCGGGCGGGGATTATTAAAGAGGTAACATAAGCGTTGGCCCATCAGGTAAAATCGGGAAGAGCAGTGGCTACGGCATAGGTGTGATTATTCTGTCCTAACCTATGATAGCCACTGCTCGGAATGAATTGAGTTTATTTATTTGTTATGAAACGGTCCGGTCCTCAACCGATCTTAGAACTTTAAGACGGTGAGGGCAACCTTCTGATCGGCTCTAGATTTAGTAATAGCGTTCGCGTTCGGCTTCAATTTCAGCCGGCGTGTAAGGTTGAGCATCGGGGTCATAGCCGGTCCAACCTTCATTACGCCACATTTCAACCCGTTCTTCGATATTAACGGGATTGTGATCGTTCAGGATACTGGAAATCTTACCCACTTGGTGGTCCGCTGCTCTGACAGCCACGAACGTACCCCCGCGGCGAATGCCTTCAGTATAATAGCGGGCATCTTGTTCAGGGATACCCCAGCCGATCATAGCGCCAACCAGGCCGCCGGCTGCGGCTCCAACCCCGGCCCCTACTAGCCCGGCCGCGATAGGACCGGCGGCAATAATGGGGCCAACGCCGGGAATGGCCAATGCGCCCAAACCCAACAGGACACCGCCCAGGCCGCCTAAAACACCACCAGCCACCGCGCCGGTAGCAGCACCGGCCGTCGCGTCGGCTGCGTCATCGGCTATAGTGTCGTCGTAAGGGCCTAATTGACGGCCATATTCTTCAGTTGGATCGGCTGCCACGAGGCTAATATCCTCACGTGAAAAGCCATGATCGACCAAATCTTCTACGGCTGCGCGCGCTTGCGCGATATCATCGTATAAACCTGTGATTGTCTTTGTCATTTTTAAATTCCTTTCCTGATATTATTAGAAGATACTACTATATAAAATCCTATTAGAGGTAACATAGGAGCTTATATACCCAATGGTTTTTGGAACTTAGGAATAGCTCCAGAACTAACCAAATCGGTTTAGCTAAAGAAGAAACATCGCGATGGCGATAACAACGAGCACCAGTACGACCAGGCTAACCATCATCGCCACTGTTGTAAAAGGCAAACCTAAAAACGTCTCCGGTCGATCATAAACTTTGATATTGGTTTTTGAGGGGACCGGCTCGTCCGCTTCAGCCTTGGGCGTTTCGTTGTCCGGCCTGTTTAAGGTGGGTTGGCTCATTTAATTCTTTCCTTTTCCCTAGCTAAAAACTGTCAATGATAGTCGGCGAACACACCTACAGATTATCAGAATAACCTGTCGTTCACTACACTGACACGGGCGATTTGGAGGTCAGAAAAGGAGCTATATTTTCGCGTTAATAGCTTAGTTCTTTTTTTTATCCGCCTATGGCCCACTTGAATGATGGCTAATTCTGAGAGGGTTACTTCTTATTGTGTATTGGGCAGGCGAACTGAATAAAGATTTGGGCTCAATATGGATTCCAAGGAGGTCATGAAATGAAGGCAATGGTCATGCCCGAATGTCTTTATCGGGCATGCAAGAGGTCTTATGGGAATAGATTCCCGCTAAAAGCATGCGGGAATGACATCGGCCGGCGTTCCTCCTTGAAACACAGATAGAGCCAAGATTTGTAGGATAATTGATAGGAGGGCTTTGAGGCACGTAACTGGTCTGTCTTGCCGTTTTTCCGTCGACACCAAGTTTGGAATCGACCGATCAGGACATCGATCAGTCGATTCTGAGTTTGG
>JAGRCC010000847.1 GCA_020433785.1 Anaerolineae bacterium | reverse complement strand
ACATCGCCGAAGGACCGGCTTTGGAGAGCGCCAGCAACATCTCGAGCGCCTTGACGTGGCCCGGAGAATTGATTAGGGGTTCCATCGTTTCGGGATCGAAATAATAGATGTTGTTGTACTGGGTTACTTTGGTCGGATCGTCGCCGGGGGCCGGAATGGTGACGTAGGGCGCGGAGAGGGCCATAAAGTGGAAGAACCCCTGCTGGCCCACTTTCAGGTGTAGAGTGATGCCGTCATCCGGGTCGCCATCTTCGTTCCAATCTTTGCCATTGAAGAACTGGGCAATCTCTAGCACCTCTTCCCAGGTATCCATCGCCACCGGCATGGGATGGCCCACCTCATCTTCAAAAGCTTGCTGCCATTTGGGGTCTTCAATAATGTCTTTGCGGTAGTAAAGAACCTGGGCGTCGTGATCGTTTTGGGCGCCGTAGTATTGACCGTTCCATTGGAGCAAGTTGCGCACCGCCGGGGATATCGACTCGCGGTCCCATTTGGGCATACGGGGGTCATCAAAATATTCGTCTAGGGGTTGGACAAAATCGTTGGCGATGTAGTCGCCGTAGAAGTTAGAGCAGTTGCTGATGACATCGTACTGATGCGCACCGGTCTGGAAGTCGGTGAAGATTTTTTCGCGCATTTCAGCAAAGGGGATTTCGACGATGTCATAGGTGGCCCCGGTCAGTTCCTCGAACTTGGGCCGCCAGAAGTAGGTGGGGCCGGAGATAGCACCCCGCTGGCCGGCTGCGAAAACGCCGATGGTAAATGATTTGCCGGCCCACTCCGGATCAGGCTGGCCCTGGTCGGCGGCCTCAAAGGCGGCCTGGGCGCTCATGGCCTCGTTCTCATCGGTGGTTGGGAAGCCTTCAATAAAGGACTGTTCCGCTTCGCCTTCAGGGGTTGGGGTGACTACCACTTCTTTTTCTACCTCAACCTCTTTGGTGACCACCACCTCGACTTCTTTGATCACTTCCTTCTCAACCTCAACCGTCTCTTTGACTACAACGGTTTCAACCACCGTTTGCGGGGTAGGCGCTGCCCCACAACCGCTCATAATCAGGGCGGCAAGGCTTGTACTTAATACCAAAAATATTTTTTTGTAAGTCATCCTTGAGGATCTCCTCCACACTGAGAATAAAATTAAATCCAATACAAAGAGTCTACGACATTATGACATTGGCTTTTTCGATAAATCACCTCCCTATCAAATGTAACGTTAAATTTCGCTGATAGACACAGATCAATTGAGGCCAATTGAAATCTAGGTTTATCAGCGTCTTATTCAAATATACGAAATTGTTACCGTGTGACCGAGTTATACTGAAAAAAGGATGAGGACATAACTTCCGAAAGAATGGGTTTTACGATATCCGAATGTTTTTATGGGGCATCCATACGGGTAACGGGTAAGCCAACATGGATTACCATTAATCGCATACGGGAATGACAGCGCAAAAGTTATGTTTTAAAGCATTTTCGACATAAGTATATATGATGGTGGGTCGTTGGAAAAATATGCCCACCAGCAATTCTGGTTATGATCCAATGGCAAGCGTATAATCTTCACTCCACCGAAAATGGTCTGTCCAGCGTTGCTGACGTGGATGAAAGAGAGGGGTTTCATTTGGCTTTCCGTTATTGTCATTTATTTTTCGCCACAACGCTTCATAGGACGTAGTGCATGGTGCGTAGTGCGTAAAGAATGGCTGAATACGCACTACGCAATAAACGAAGGCCCAAATTATGGCGAAAACTCAGAGATACTAACCAATATCTTAATCTCCAATCTCCAGTCTCCCCACTCCTATCCCTTCTTCTTCTCAAACCGCACCAACAACCGATCATCCATCATCTGGCTGTTGGTCACCGTGTACAGCGCCAAAAACTTGGGCAAAAACAGGTTGCGGCGGCGATCCTTGGCCTGGATGATTAGCTCGTCGTCCTTTTGGGTGACGCTCACATCTTCATTCTTCAAAAACGGCAGGTGGATGCTGAGAAGATAGCCGTCGCGCTGCTCGATGAATTGGTACGGCTCGGCCGTCGAGAAGCTGTCACGCGGATCGCGGTCGCCGTAGAGGTTGGCGGCGATAGCTCGCAGCCGGTCCAGGCCGAAAACCTCGTGCCCTTGATGCGACATCTTGAAAATGGGTAGGGGCGTGAAGCTGTCCTCGATTTCGGCCAGGTAGCCGCGCTGCGCCTCAAGCTGTTCGCCGAATCCGGCCTGGGCAAACGACTCAGGCAGCACGCGGTTGACCATCACGGCATCGACCGGATAGCCGTACAGTTGCAGGTAGGTGTAGGCCCGCAGCGCCTCTTGCAGCACCATGCGCTCCGGGTTGAGCACCAGCCGGATCGACGAGGTCTCCGGCTTGGTCAAGATGTCGTGGACGCGCATCACCTTGCGATAAAACGTGTCCAACTCTTGCAGCGCCTTATCGACCGGGATGCGGGTGACGGCGCTGAAAACTTTGCTAAACGGCTGGGCCGCCAGGCGCTGTACCGGCAGGGCGCGCGTCAGCCACCACTGGCTGACCTGGGGCATGCTCAAATGCTTAAGCGTCTCGCCCGTCGGCGCGCTGT
>JAGRCC010000846.1 GCA_020433785.1 Anaerolineae bacterium | reverse complement strand
GCGAACCATTTTGATGACCACCCACAATCTGGAACGCGGCCTCTCGCTGGGTAATCGCGTGGTTATTCTGGCCAAAGGTAAGATTGTCTATGACGTCGCTCGCCAGGATATTGAGGTTGATCAGCTTCGCGAGCAGTATTACCAATATGTTGGATGACGGTATTTGTCGTTTTGACCGATTGCCGCCTACAATAGCGTTATCATCCTCGACCCGTTTAGCCCATTTTGCTTCCCCTACTTTCTCAATAGGCCGCATTACCGAAAACCATAGGACAAATTCCCAATGGTCACCTACGAAATACAATCCGCCATCGAGTCCATCGAGAAAAACTCAGCGCTTTACGACGAAATAAACTTCGACAGCCGGGTCAACGCCATAGACGACCTCGAATTCAACATCATTGATCGAATTGAAGGGCTGCTCGCAACAACCCATCAGCCGGAAGACCTGGTCGTTCTGAAGCGGAATGCGGAGCGGGTACAGCGTCAACTCGAAGCGATAAATGACCATCTGTTTCAACGACTTCGAGCCGATATCCGGGCGGGGCTTTGCGCCGGCCCGCTCCTCAAAAGCGTGCTAGATAAATATGCCGGGGGTGATACGAACGGCAGTAGCGATTCCCCTGAGATCGGCTATGACAGCCTCGATGTCTTGATCAACGGCCTATTGCTCAGCCCGGCTGTCATCACCGAGACCAAAGCTAGAGAACCGGAGATGATTCCTTACCAACAAACTCCGGCCAGAATGATGTTAGAATTGGTCGAGAAAGCGCCCCTTACCGAACAAGCTGTTTTCTACGACATCGGTTCCGGCTTAGGTCAAGTGCCCACCCTGGTGCATCTGCTTACCGGGGCAACCGCCAAAGGCATAGAATTTGAGCCGGCGTATTGCGATTATGCCCGAGCGTGTGCAGCAGACCTAAACCTCTCCGCAATCGAATTCATCAACGCTGACGCCCGTACCGTGGATTACAGCGATGGAACGGTTTTCTTCATGTACACCCCCTTTGTGGGCAGTCTATTGCAAACGGTGTTAGAAAAGCTGCAACGAGAAACACATTCAAAAGTCGTTTGGGTCTGTACGTACGGACCGTGTACGCCCACCGTCGCCCAGCAAAGCTGGCTGGAAGGCGTCGATCAAAGTGAGGCTGGCCTATACCAACTGGGGGTATTTAAGAGGGCCGGATAGTGAAGAATGGGAGGAGCAAACATGATGCTGATCAGAAATTAGACATAGAAATACGTTGTTTTATCAACCAACACTTCGTCCTTGAAACGTTGATTTGCCACTAATCCGGGCCTCGTACCTGCCTCACCATAGGACCAATATAGCCAACTATTCTACAAACTGTGTAAATTATAAAGTGCTAACTTGTATTAATTAAGGGGAGATTTTTATAATGGATCACAATCATTTAACCGTATCCCTTGGCTTTACGGATGAAAATGTGCCTTTGGGGGCTCATATCTGCCAAATTTATAGTGAAAAGAACGAGTGTATCGACTCATTATTGAAGTTTTTGTTAAGTGGTCTTCAACAGGGAGAAAGAACGGCTTGCTTTTCTGATAAAGTTGACGGAAGTTACTTAAGCGAGTTTTTGGCCAACTACAACATCGCTTATGATGAATGTCAACACAACCAAGCAGTTACCCTGGCCGGCACCAGTAGTGTGTATTTTCAAAACAATCTGTTTGACCCTGATTGGATGCTTTCGACGCTAACCAACTATTATCAAGAATCATTAAATTTGGGCTTTCCGATAGCCAGACTTATCGGCGAGATGCCCCCCGAGATTCAAAATATTTCCGGAGGAAATAGACTGCTTGAATATGAGTCCAGGGTCAGCCTGCTGCTTGAAGATCATCCAGTTACCACCGTGTGCCAATATGACGCCAATTTATTTGACGGCGCAGTTATCATGGATATTCTTAAGGTCCATCCGCAGATGATTGTCAACGGCACTGTGATTTATAATCCATTTTATATTCCACCAAATGAATTTCTGAACAAAGTTTAAGTTGGACACCAAACCGTCACTGTCAGTCGAAACTTTAGGGCAAATTGCACTTATTCAGGGTATGGTCGCTCACCTGCCTGATAAAGAAAACGCTTTGCGTTTTGTTTGCCGAGGTCTGGCCGATGTTCCGGGTGTGAACCAGGTAGACTACCGTATTTATCCGGGCAGCGCCGATCAAAAATCACCGGCTGACGAACCTTCACCATCATTCCAGAGAATTAGCATAAGACTGAAGGGGTATGATCATGGCGAACTGCTGTTTCACCTGAACGATATCGAGGCGTTTTCACCCTATATCCCTTTTATCGCTAATTTGAGTAATATGTTGGCGGTTATTTTCGAAGAGCGCCGTCAGCGATATCTCAACCAATCCATTTTGGAGAATCTCGAAAAACGCGTTTACGACCGTACCAAAGAACTCGAATTAGAAATCAAGGAACGCAAACAGGCCGAAGAGGCCTTGCGAAAAAGCGAAGAGGGCCTTCGTATCACCCTTAATTCTATCGGCGACGCGGTTATTTCCACAGATACCAACGGCGTCATCACCCGCATGAATCCGGTCGCCGAAACCCTGACCGGCTGGAAACAAACAGAGGCCTTAAAAAAACCCCTGGCGGATATTTTTAATATTATCGATGACCGAACGCGGGAACCAGCCGAGAATCCGGTAGTGAATGTGTTAAAAACCGGCAAAACCTTAGGATTAACTAACCATACGGTCCTGATTGCCAAAGATGGACGTGAATACCAAATAGCCGACTCCGGCGCGCCCATTCGAGATGCGGCCGGCCGGATGATCGGCGTCGTTCTGGTCTTTCGAGATGTAACGGAACAACTTAAAACAGAACAGGAACTGCTGAAAATAAAAAAACTGGAGTCGGTGGGGCTGCTGGCGGGGGGCATCGCACACGATTTCAACAATTTGCTCACCGGGTTATTCGGCAACATCGAGATGGCCAAGCAATCTTTGCCGACCGGCCACAAATCGTATGAATTCCTTGAAGCAGCAGGACGAGCAATGGATACAGCCATCAACCTGACCAAACAACTGCTAACCTTTGCCAGAGGGGGCGATCCCATCAAAGAAACCCTTTCCGCGGCTGAAATCATCACCGACACCGCCCAATTTTTGCTGCGAGGCAGCTCAATTGGCTTACAAACCGACATCGCCCCGGATTTGTGGTGGATAGAAGCCGATAAAGGCCAGTTAAGCCAGGTCATTAGCAATTTGATTATCAACGCTGAGCAAGCCATGCCAATGGGGGGCATGATAACCATTACCGCTAAAAACGTTGAAACTTCAGCGGGCCGAACGGTTCAGATTACGGTACGGGACAAAGGCGTGGGCATAGAGCGCCAATATATTGACAAGATATTCGATCCCTACTTCACCACCAAACCCGGGGGAAGTGGCTTAGGGCTGGCCACCACTCACGCCATAGTCCGTAAGCACAACGGACAAATAACGGTTGCCTCGCGGCTAAATCAAGGAACAACCTTTACTATCTCGCTGCCCGCCGCAAAAGAGGCCGGCGAAAAACCGGTTAAAGACCAATCCATTGTAAATGAGTCTGCGGCTGTTTCTTCTGCCCGGATTCTAGTTATGGATGATGAAGAGATGGTCAGAGCCGTGATTGGGGCTATGCTTAATACGATGGGATATGATGTGACGTTTACAACCAATGGCCAAGAAGCGATTGACCAATACCGCACCGCCGTTGAAAATGGCCATCCGTATGATGTGGTTATTACCGACCTAACCATACCCGGAGGGATGGGAGGACAAGCCGCCGCCATCGAAATCCTAAAAACAGATCCACACGCAAAAATTATTGCATCGAGCGGTTACGCAACCGATCCAATCATGGCCAATTATCAAGCCTACGGGTTTAAGGGCATTATCGTAAAACCGTATCGTCTGGCTCACATGCAAAAAGTCATGCAACAAGTGCTCGAACTATAACCGTTAATTTTACAGGAGTAAACCAATGCCGGTATATCAATTTTCTGCGTCGGCCCTCATCCAGGCCCCGCCGCAGGTCCTGTATGCTATCATTGCCGACTATCAACAAGGGCATCCCCAAATCCTGCCCAAACCGCCCTTTGTTGCTCTAGAGGTGGAAAAGGGCGGCATCGGAGCCGGAACGGTCTTTCGCGCTTATATGCGGGTGCTGGGTCAACTGCAAACATTCCGCGCGCTCGTCACCGAGCCTGAGCCGGGGCGCGCCCTGGTGGAAACCACCGACATAGGCTACGTCACCACCTTCACCGTCGATCCCCGCGCGGACGGCCGGCAGGCTTATGTAACCATCGCCACCCAGATTGCCAGACCGGCCGGGGTGAAGGGAGTGTTAGAATACCGGTTCATGGCCTGGCTGCTTCGCCCGACTTACGTTAAAGAATTAGACCAGTTGGCCGCGGTGGCAGCAACCTACAAACTGTGAACCACCTCGCCCCCAAACACCGTCATCGCGACCCGTACGTCCTTAATCTCCGTTGGTTCAATTTCAAAGATATTCCGATCGAGCGCAATCATATCGGCCCACTTGCCGGGAGTAACCGATCCCTGGCGATGAGCCTGCCCCGCTAACTGGGCCGGCCCCATGGTATAACCGTGGATGATTTCGGGGATGGTCAGCCGTTCGGCGGGGTGCCAGCCTTCGCCGGGTTGGCCTTGCTCATCCTGGCGGGTGGCGGCGGCGTAGATACCGAGCAGCGGGTCGAGCGGCGCCACCGGCGCGTCGGAGCCGAAGGCCAGCGGCACGCCCGCGTTTAGCAGCGAGCGAAAGGCGTAGGTGTAGCGGCTGCGTTGGCCCCAGACCCGATCGGCCGTGCGCCAGTCGAACACCAGGTGGACCGGCTGCATCGAGGCGATGATGCCGTGCTGGGCCATGCGCTGCATGTCGTCGGGTTGGATGATTTGGACGTGCTCGATGCGGTGGGCCAGTTGCCCGGCGGCCAGGTCGGGCTTGAATTCGCTCAGGACGTTGATTACATCCCGGATAGCCCGGTCACCGATAGCGTGAATGGAGAGCGGGAAGCCGGCCCGGTTGGCCTGGATGGCCAGTTCCCACAGCTCATCAGCCGAGGTGACGGCCAGGCCGGTGTTATCGGTGCCCTCAAACGGTTCCAACATCAGCGCCGTCTGCGAACCGAGCGTGCCGTCGGCGAAGGCTTTGGCGTGGCCCAACCACAGCCGCTCGCTGCCGAAGCCGGGCCGCAAACCGAGCAGGGCGGCTTCGGTCAAGTAATCGGCGGCGATGTGCATGTGAACCCGCAGCTTGAGCCGCTCCTCACGGTCAAGGCTTTGGAACAGACGGAAGCTGCGGCGGCCTTCCCGCTCGACGCGCTGGTCGTGGA
>JAGRCC010000845.1 GCA_020433785.1 Anaerolineae bacterium | reverse complement strand
CTTCCCCGCCTACGCGAGGACAAGCTTAGCGGGAATCTATCGCCATAAGGCCGGTTGGCTGCCCGATAAAGACATTCGGGCATGACCATTGCCTCCATTTCTATGACCTCTTTGAAATCTATATTGAGCCAAAATTAAAAGCGTTGGCGTCTTTAGCGTCATCTGCGCCTCTGGCGTTTAATTTTCCGGCTCAACTTCTGGCTTTTTTGGTCAGAAAGTGGCTTGGTTAGACTCTATTTCAAATGGTCCTAATCAAGCCTAAGCCTTAGGCTTCTACCTGCGCCGCGATGCGCCCGGTGCGGACGGCCGTCACCAACGCGGCGTGGTCTCGCTCGTTTTGGTCGGCGTAGGCCAGGCTAAAATCGGTCAGGGCATCCTCAAAGGCGCTGCTTTTACCCATATAACCGGACAACACGGCCGCATCGCCGGAACGGGCATGGGCCCGGGCCAACGCCCGGCCACACAAGGTGGCATAGCCCTTCAGGTTTTCCGGGTTCATAACTTCAACCACCGGTTTTATCTTGGCATCCTTCAACTGGCGCATATAAAATTGCCAGCCATGCTCGCCCGTGCCGGTAAACCAGCCCAAAAACATATCACTGGCCGCCTGCATGAGCCGCTGGCCGACCACTACGCGCTGCCCGGCGTGAGTAAACGGGCTGGCTCCGGCGTAGGGTTCCAACACCGAGGGGCGGGCTTGTTTGAATTGAAGGAACAGCGGGTCGCCGTTGCCCGACATCAATAGGGCGATGCCGCACAGGGTACCGACACTACCCACGCCCACCACCTTAAACGCGACATCGGTTAACTGGTACCGGTTGAGCAGCAGCCGTTTATGTAGTTGCAGCGACCGTAAATAATCGGCCATAGACTGTTCGGCCAGGGCGCGGAACGCTTCATCACGGATATCATTGGTATGGAAGATGAGCGGCGGCTGGTCGATGATGCGGACCGGGTTGCCGGAGGCAAAGGCCAGTTTGGCAAATTCTTTTTCGTGGGCGCTCTCGGCGGTAGCTTGAGCCAGCTTTTTGGTGTAAAACCGTTTGCCCTGCTTGTCTTTGATATGGTCAATAATGTCATTCAGGTCCAGGGCATCGTACCAGGCTTCCAACACCGGCATCCCGGTGTAGCCGGCTACGGTCTGGCGATAGCTTTGCGCCGCCAGCCAGGCCGCCTCGCGGCTGTCATCGCCGGCAAAGCCGTTGGCTTGACCGGCGATGACAAAACTGACGGCCAGCCGTTTGATATCCCATTCCCAGGGGGCAATGGCCGTTTCGTCAAAATCATTGAGGTCAAAGATGAGCCGGCGTTCGGCCGTGGCAAAACCGCCAAAGTTGAGCAGGTGGCAGTCGCCGCAAATTTGGATATTGAGTCCGGTGCTGGGGGTCTGGGCCAGGTCATAGGCCATAATGGCGGCCGCTCCCCGGTAAAAGGCAAAGGGGTTGGCCAGCATGCGCCCATACCGAATGGGAATGAGATGTTCTACCCGGTTCCGGCTGTTTTCAACCAGCAGGTCAACCGGGTCGGCCCGGTCGGCCTGCGGCTGCCACTGGCTCTGTTTTTTGCGCGAACAGCGCTCCCGCAGGGCCTTGCCGGCCGCCATCCGTTCGGCCACCGGCTTCATGTGGGTTTGGGGCAATACCTCGGCCACGGGCCTGGCGGCGGGTTCTTTGGCTGAATGACTCTTTTTTTTGCTTGGCATGGTTAGGTCCTATGCTTAAAAACGCGAGAGTTTAATGGCTCATAGCCCAGCGTTGGCCCACCTCCCCGCGGATAGCCTTAGCGGGCGTAACCGGGCATCCGATCGCGGTTGCCATACGCGCCGCCGCCGTACGACCCCAGGTCGATAAGGAGGGTGATTGCCAACCAAATCCAGTCGAAGCCGGTGATAGGAAACACAAAGATAAACATCAACGTGGTCCAGGGCAGGAAGAGCCAGCCCAACAGCGGCCACAGCCAACCACCGGCAAACGCCAGATTAATCTTGGTGTAGCCATAGGAGGTCAACCACAAGACCAATATAGCCAGCCGGGGCCCCATAAATAAAAGAACGGTATAGAAGCAACACATCGTTTTCTCCTTTTTATCGCTATGACAGCCTCTCTATTTTAATCGCAAAGCTTAAGCCCGACATCGGCTATTCGGTGTGTTTTTCGTTAGGACGAATAACCAGTATTGGGCTGGGTCATTCGTCCTATCCTGGTCGTATGGGCCGGTTTTTGGGTGCGAGACCTGATAACCTGGCGCCGGGGGCTTATAAGCTAGTTCCAGGAGACGACACCGATAATGAAAACCGTAGGACAAGTCGCTGACTTGTTCCAACCGGGACAAATCAGCGATTTGTCCTACTAAATCGATTTACAGCGGAATCCGATAGGCTCGGCGAGACGACACCGAGCATGAAAATCGCGTTATCGTTCGTCGTAAGTCCTTTACAGAAAAAGCGTTGCCACCGTTAGGCTAAACAACCCATTTGAACCGCAAAGACGCCAAGAACACAAAGATCTATTATCAAAACTTAGCGAACTTGGCGTCTTCGCGGTGACACTTACTTGACCTGCTGATGGGTAGCAACTTGAGTTACTATAATTTTCTTGGGCCGGCCCCGAAATCCCCTGAGCGTGTATCTAAATTCCCTGGGCTTGCATCTAAATCCCCTGGGCTTGCATCTAAATCCCCTGGGCTTGCATCTAAATCCCCTGGGCTTGCATCTAAATACCTTGGGCTTGTACCGAGGTTTCCTGGGCTAGCACCAAGATTCCCTTGGGCTTGTAACTTGATTCCCCTGGGCTTGTACCGAGATTCCCTTGGGCGGTGAACTGATTGCGCCGGGCGGTGAACTGATTACGTCGGGCGGGTAAACTCAGTGCGCCGGGCTGCTAACTGATTGCGTCGGGCGGTGAACTGATTGCGTCGAGCGCGCACCATGATTGCGCTGGGCTTGTAAATCGATTGCGTCGGGCTGTGAAATGATTGCGTCGGGCTGGCAACAAATTCTATCGGGCGCGCAATGAATTACCTCGAGCACGCCAATCGATGCCCCTTTGATGCTTCTTCATTCTCCATTCTTCATTCTCCATTCTATACCTAAGTCCGGTTGTCAGGGGGAAGAATAGCGCGAAGGGCGTTGCTGCTGCCCCTACGTCTTACTTTGCGAGTACAACATAAACGGCCCCTGGTCATCCTGGCCCTCTTTCTCAAAGGTCATCCCGATTTTATGGGCGACGTTGATGGAGGCCGCGTTGTCGCGGTCGATGAGGCAGATGAGGCGGGTTAGCCCTAAGGTGTCAAAGCCATAAGCCAGCACCCCCTGGGCGGCCTCGGCGCCTAAGCCTTGGCCCCAGTATGCTTTGGCCAGCATGTAGGCCACTTCCACTTCAAACTGCCCGTCAATGGTCCAGGGCAGCAAGCCACACCGGCCAATAAACTGATTAGTTTCTTTATAGATGGTGGCCCACAGCCCCAACGTGGGATGGTGGGGATGGCCGTTGAGAAACCATTCCAGCTCTTCTTTCGTTTCTTCGTAGGTTAGCGTGCCTTCCGGAAAGTAGCGCCGCACCTGGGGGTCGCTGTAGAGGGCGAATAGGGCGTCCAGGTCGTCCGGCACGAAATGTCTTAGGATTAGTCTTTGAGTTTCTAGAATTTTCATAGGGGTATATGACAAAGCCAGATTTGTCGCTCCTGTTTATACGGTGTAATCGTCTATCTCTTCAAACGCTTCAACCGACAAGCGCTCGGCCAGGGTGTGCATGGTTTCCATTTCCGGCGGCTTGGCCGCGCCCCAGAAGGCTTGCCAATCTTCCAAGGTGTCCCAACGGGCCATGGTGATGAACTGCGTCGGGTCTTGGTGGCTTTGCAGCATCACACTGCCGCGCGCGCCCGGTGTGCTGGCTCTGATGGCGGTCGTCGTCGCGGCCCAGGCAGCTTTGAATTGGGCTTCGTCCTCTTTTTTGACTTTCCAGCGATAGGTTATTCTAATCAAGGTGGGTCTCCTTTATTATTAAAAGCCAGGTGACACAGTCACTTATTGTTGATAAGAGAGCACCTGGGCGGCTCAAATAGGTCAATTTCACGTGCTCAAGTGACTGTCGCCTTTGGTAACAACCAGGCCAAAATGATCGGCCCGGAGGCGATGGCCGCGCCGGTGGCCATAAAGGCCAGGCCCCAGGCGCGGGTGGTCTCGCCCAAGCCGCCGGCATCCAAAACCAGACCAAAGACCAACGGCCCCAGAAAGGCGCCGGTAAAGCCTAGAAACGATTGAACGGCCATCGTCACCCCTAGCCGGCCCGCTTCAGCCGATTCAACTACGCCGGCATGCACCGTGGCAGAGTCGCCCTGGACAAAACAAGCGTAAAGGATAATGAGGCCGATTAAAACGGGATAAGGCCAGGCGGCTGTAAAGCCAAGGCCAGCCGCCATCAGGGCCGAGCCGCCCATGATGAGGGTCAACACCCGCCGCTTGCCAAAGCGGACGGCTAACTCCGCCCCGCCAATGCTGGCCCACATCGCCGCCAGGGAGGAGATGGCCGCAACGGAGGTGGGCGCGATCAGGCTTTCTTGGCTCTGCAGGGTCAGGCTAAAGGCCAGGAAAGCGACCACCCAGGAGCGAAACGTGAATATTTCCCATACGTGAACCGCATAGGCCAGAATATAGGCCATAGCCCCGGGATTACGAAAGACCGGCCGAAAATCAAACAGCTTGGCTAAGGGCGCGGTCTCGGTTTTGGGCGGGTGGGGGGCTAAGGCCCAGGCGGCCAGGATTAAGGCGATCAGCGAGCCCATAGCGCCCAGGCCAAAGGCCCATTGCCACCCCAGCCAGGCTTCTAACTGGCCATTGGCGAAAAAGGAAAAGCCAACCCCCAGGCCAAAGGCGGCCGTATAAAAGGAGATGGCCCGGGCCTGGGCCTGACCCTCAGTCCGATCGACCAGCGCTCGCAAGCCGGGGATATACGTGCCGGCCAGGCCCAACCCGGCCAGCGCCCGGAACAGTAGAGCGGTCCAAAATCCCCGGGCGAACAGGGCAAATCCCAGCGCGGTCAGCACCCCCAACACCGTGAAGGTGAGATAAATTCGCCGGGCATCCAGGCGGTCGGTCAGGGTGACCAGAATGGGTACGCCCAGAGTGTATCCGGCAAAGTAGATGCCGTTGATCCAGCCGGCCTGGGTATTGGTCAGATGCCAGATTTCAAAAAAACGGGGCAGCAACGCCGGAAAGGCGAAGATGCCCATCATCCCCAACGTTTCGGCCAGACACATGGCGGCAATGAGATAAGGGACAGATCGGTTTTGTCCGTCCATAAGCCTCATAAACAGGCGTTACGCAGTTCCAAAGGTGGCCGTCACTTGAGCCCGCTAAGGAATGAGAATTAATTAACTTCCCCAATTCTGTCGGGTAATAATAGGTAATGGGTAACTGGTAATTAGAGACTGGAG
>JAGRCC010000844.1 GCA_020433785.1 Anaerolineae bacterium | reverse complement strand
AGGCACAGATGGTCACAGATAAAATAAAAATTTAGATAAAAATCTGTGGACCGGTTTGTAAACGCTCACTTTGAGACAGCTTCTATGGGTCGTTGATATTGTCGGGACGCATCATTCTACAGGGGGCGTACCGTACGTATGGAAGCTTTTGATGGTCTGTAACCCCCAGGCTTGCCCTTTCTTGCGCTCGGTTTCACCCCAGCGTATGGTCGGCCAATCCGGAGCCAAAATTAGGCGGGCGGTCGTGTTGGCAATCTCAAAGCGGTTGCCGCCCGGCTCGTATATATAAAGGAAGAAGGTTTGTTGAATAGCGTGTTTGTGCGGCCCTGTCTCGATATATACGCCGTTTTCCAAACAGATATCGGCCGCGATCAGCACTTCTTCGCGGCTGTTGACCGCGTAGGTAACGTGATGGAAGCGGCCCCGGACGCCGGTATGGTCCTCGGTTATGGCCAAATCGTATGATTTGTTGTTGACGGAAAACCAGACCCCTTTGTCTGAGCCATCGTCAAAGGTGATGACCTCGGTCAAGCGGGCGCCCAACACATCGGTGTGAAAGTCACGGCAAGCGGGAATATCTACCGCCAGCAGGTTGAGATGGTCGATCCGGCGCAGATTGGCTCCGCGGGCCGGAAAGCGGGCGGCCTGGTTTTTGAGGGCAGGTTTATCGACATCGCCAGCCTGGTACCATTCCGTTTCATAGTAAATCTCGACGTTGTGTCCGTCTGGGGTACGGAAGCGGTAGGCGGGGCCGTGCCCTACATCGCCATCGGTCCAACCCTGCCCCAGGCCCGTCGCCTCAATGGCCTCTACCCGCCGCTGGAGCGCTTGCGGGCTGCGGGCGCGCCAGGCAAAGTGGCCCATCCCCGGCTGCTGGGCGGCGGTCAACTTGAGGGTGTGGTGCTCATAATCATCGTACGCCCGCAGGTAGACGGAGTCGCCCTGCCGGGCTGAAACGCTCATCCCCATAATTTCGGTGAAAAAATGGAGGCTCTCATCCGGTTTGGGGGTCAACATCTCGACGTGGGCCAGGTGAGCAATGTCCCAAATGGGTTCAGGTTTCATAATTATCTCCTCATCATATTGCTTGGTTCAGATGACAGTCACTTAACAGCCTAAGTGTTGAGCTGGTTCTGCCAATTACATCCTAAACTTAGTATCAAAAAGTGACTGTCAACTATTTCCGGTTACTCTCCCCGCAACCGCCGATTCTCTTCCACGCCCTCGCGCCAACCGCGCGAGTCGTAGCTGCGTTCGCCGGCCAGATAACGCCGGCGCATATCATCTTCTTTGGCGGCGCGGGCCTCGGCCTTTTTCAAGACCTCGTCAAGGCGGTGACGTTTGACAGTAACAGCCCCATCGGCATCCATCACGATAATATCGCCGGGATAGACGATGGCCCCGCCGATGGTCACCGGCACATTGAGCCGCCCGTAGTTTTTCTTCGTTGCGCCGCGAACACGGATAAACTCGGTCCAGACGGGCAGCCCCAACTGCTGTAGGGTCTCAACATCACGCACAGAAGAATTGGTCAGCACACCGATTGCTCCATGCACTTTCATTTGGGTCGCCAGCAAATCGCCAATCAAAGCCACCGGTTCGGAGAGGGGCATGGCCAGCACCACGACCTCGCCCGGTTGAATATGTTCGATGGCGGCGTGAACCATCACGTTGTCGCCTTGCCCGCACAGCACGGTTCGAGCCGGCCCGGCTACACGGCTTTGGGGGACGACTTGGATCAGAGGCAGATCGATTAACCCCTCCCGGCCTGAGGCTTCGTAGACGGTGGCCGGGCCTAATTCGGCTAAACGGTTGAGTTTTTGCGCATCCATCTACAACGCCTCGATGACCAGAGGGACCATCCGTTGGAGGGCTTCCGCATACCGCACCTGCTTGTTGCCCGAAATGCGGCGGGCATGATTACCTCGGCGTGAAGCCAACTCGGTATAGTATTCAATGAGATAGCCTTGGGCCGACATCACTTTCATGGCGGCCAGCTTCTGGTCCATTACGGGCGTAATATCAATGAAGGTGTCCGGCATAAACCCCGAAAGTTCAGGCTGGTGGGGTTCGAAGAGATACCACACCGGCGGCGTAATGCTTTTGAAAGCACTGGCCACCCCCGCCCCGGAGGCTAACAACCGCGCCTGTTGTACGGCTTGATAGGCCACCGGATGGTCGGGATTGAAGGGGTCGGTGGCGGTGTGGGTCAAGATGACATCTGGTTTGTCTTCCGCGATAATACTGACTAATTGATTCATCGCCTCATCGGTAATGACCAGCGGGTAATCACCCAGGTCAAGGCACTTGAAATCCGCTCCGACATGGCTGGCCGCCTCTGCCGCCATTTCGTGTCGAATGCGCTTGACATTTTCCACGGTTTGGTTGGGATTACCGGCCCACAAGTCGCCTGATTCGCCGCGTTCGCCGTACGATAGCGAGAGGACGGTAGCCGTCCCGCCTCGGCTTGTTGTCACCGCAATCGTACCCGCCGACCGCCAGACAAAATCGGCCGAGTGGGCGCCAACAACGAGAAGTTTTTTGGGCATAAGCGTATCTCCTTTTTTACTCCAAATCTGATGTTGTTTCATTTGGCAACGCACTCAATGCTTTCAACTGCTCGAGCGCGGCTGTGGTCGTATAAGAGGGTACACCAATTTCTTCTAGCAAGGCGGCTACGGCTTCCATTTCTCGGCTGCGCCGCACGGCATGGGTGCGGCTGCCCTCGACAAAACGGTCAATCATCGCCTCGTTGGGTAAAAGGGTTAGCAGCTGTTGGCGCGCGTAATCTTCGAGGCCCAATGGTTCGGCCGCGGCTAAACATTCGACTACCACCGCCGCAATGCCTTTGTAGGCAATGCTGCGAATTAGCTTGCGCGTCGCTGCCGTGCCGACCTGCTCGTCTAGGACCGTGACCGGCATTCCGAGCGGCGTCATCAGGGTGTGGAACCGTTGAGCGCCAGGACCCGAGACCAAAACCGATGTTTTCAACCCGCGCAATGGAACGGGCGCCATCAATGCGGCATCGGCCACAAGCGCACCTGATGGCTGCAAAATGTCCGCGACTCGACGTTTGGTTTGGGGTGAAGCGGTGTTGATTTCGGCAAAAAGCTGCTGAGGGGTCAAGATAGGGAGGACATTGTAGGCGACATCGGTGGCGGCGGCCGCCAGGTTGATGCTGAGGATCAGATCAGCCTGTTGCGCCGCTTCAGCATTACCGGTCGCAAAGATGACGCCGGGTGGAATTTGTTTTGGCTCAGGGTCCCAACCGGAAACGATCACGCCGGCTGCAATCAAATCAGCCGCGATGGTCCGGCCGGCTTCGCCGATGCCCAGCATGGCAATTTTCATAGAACCTCCTTGTTCGACAATAGATTGAGAATAGTGACCCAAATTGTAGATAATGGTCACAAGATTGTCAACAATTTGATTAACAATCTTGGGTTGGACCGATTGAAAAACGCTTGGACCGATGTTATAATGGCCCGCAATGAAAATCTAAACAGTGAGCATCGCCTCGACGTGAAACGAAACCTAACCGATTTGACTTACCAACAAATTAAACAAAGAATTCTCAACGGCGAGTATGCCCCGGCCCAACGTCTGATCGAAACCAGCCTGGCCGAGGATTTAGGGGTGGGTCGCCACAACGTTAGGACGGCCTTGGATCGTTTGCAGGCGGATGGTCTGGTTCAAATCGAGCCCAATCGAGGCGCGACGGTTAAGAGCTTTGAATTGTCTGAGGTGCTGGATATTCTAATGGCTCGGGAAGCCCTGGAAGCCGAGGTAACTTATCTGGCGGCCGGGCGGATTGAAGCAGCTCAAATTCAGCATCTTGCGGAGTGCCTTGATATAATGCGGGATGCCCTGCGTCAGGGGGATTATGATCGCTACTCCGCCATCAATAAAGCGTTTCATCAAATCATCTACGCGGCTTCGGGCAATCAAACGATGCCGGAATTGATTGTTTTACTGCGACAGCGCTTGGCCCGCCTACAAATTCGAACTATTTTGGTGCCTGGTCGTACCGAGCAATCATTAGCTGAGCATGAAGCGATCTACCAAGCCTTGCAAGCCCATGACGCCTCCGCCGCGAAAGATGCCGCCCGAGCCCATTTGAAGAGCTTAAGAGTAAATATTCAGAAAGCCTGGCAGTTGATCCAACCTTGAGAGGGGGAACGGTTCCAAATTGCCACCCGTTCAAAAGATTGGTAATATACCGCCTTAAATCACGCTAGTGAGGAACACGTGGCAAGTAAAATCTATCCGGACGCGCCGAGGGTGGCTGTCGGCGCGGTGGTCATCCATCGAGATAAGGTGCTGCTCGTTTTACGCAATCAAGCGCCGGCCAAAGGCTTGTGGGCTATCCCCGGCGGCAGCGTCGAGTTGG
>JAGRCC010000843.1 GCA_020433785.1 Anaerolineae bacterium | reverse complement strand
GGGGTAGGGGGTAGGAAGTAGGGATTAGGGGATAGAATCTATTACTTCCTACGCCTTACTCCCCATGCGGTTAGAACTGTCCCTTATCTTTCGGAATTCCTGGGCAATAATAACTTGAGCCACTTAATTTTACGACCTCATTAAACTCCTATAAACACTATGTCAGTAACCCCAATCGGCGGCCGACCTTGGCAAAGGCCTCCAGGGCAAAGGCCAGATCGTCCTGGGTGTGGGAGGCCATCACGCTGGCTCGAAGGCGGGCCGTACCCAACGGGACCGTTGGTGGGCGGATGGCGACAGCGTAGACGCCTTCCTCTTGCAGCGCGGCCGCCATGGCTAAGGCGGTTTCAGACTCACCAACCAGCACCGGCACGATGTGGGTGGCCGAGGTTAGGGTATCGAACCCTAGCTCTTGCAGGCCGTTTCGGAAAAAGGCTCCCAGGCTTTGTAGCTGTTCCACCCGCTCCGGCTCTTGTTCCAGCACATCCAGGGCGGCCAGACCGGTCGCAATCACGGCCGGCGGCAAAGCTGTGGTAAAGATAAAACTACGGGCGGTATTGATCAAATATTCGATGACCAGTTGGTCGCCGACGATAAAAGCCCCAAATCCGCCCAAGGCTTTGCTGAAGGTACTCATCGAGACGGTGACGTCCTCTTTGAGACCCAGTTGAGCCGCCAATCCGCGCCCGCCGGGGCCAAGGCAGCCGGTGGCGTGGGCTTCATCGATAAAGAGCATGGCTTCGTACCGGCGGCACAGATCGGCTATTTCAGCCAACGGCGCGACATCGCCATCCATGCTAAAGACGGTATCGGTGACCACTAATCGCCGGCGTCGACCGGCTTGTTGGGCCTGGGTTAACTGTTCTTCCAGAACCGCCATATTACAATGATCATAGGTTAGAAACTCGGCACGGCTCAGGCGGCAGCCATCGATCAGGCTGGCGTGGTTTAAATCATCGCCTAACACCACATCGCCGGGGCCAACTAAAGCAGGAATGACACCGATATTGGCGGTGTAGCCGCTGTTGAATAACAGGGCCGCTTCGGCTTGCTTGAAATGGGCCAGCCGCGCTTCAAGCTGGCGGTGAAGGTCGAATGTACCGGTAATAAGGCGGGACGCGCCGGCGCCGCCACCCGACTCGAACGGGGTTGTTGCGGCGGAGGCCACTGTGGGGTGAGTAGCCAGCCCCAAGTAGTTGTTGGAGCTTAAGTTCAGCAGCCGCCGGCCAGCCAGACTCAGCCAAGGCTTGGTGCCATCTGAGATTGACTTAAGCCGGCGGTAGAGATGTCGCTTCTCTAAAACCGCCAGACGTCGCTGCATAAATTGCCAAGACGGGGGTGTGCTGCTCATACCGATCGTAGTAACCTTCAGTGTTCGTTACGCATCCGGCGCTAAAACCGAATGTGGCCTCAGTGACAGAGTGTATGAAATGGCCGATATTACACCACAAGTTGCAACAAAAGGCAAATGAGAAAATCTAGGAGCAGCCAGACTCAATAAGACCAGACCCGACAAGGTTAGTCCAAAATTTTGGAGCCAAAGTGACCATCGAACCCAAAATGATCATCAAACTACCCGAACCAACCAAACCGGTCAGGGCTTGCTCTTAAAATCAAATTAGCAAATCTATGAGCCGTTATCGACAAAAACAGGATTGGGTTTGGTAATCGGCATGTCGGCTTCGGGGGGCCGTTTGGGAAACGTGGTCACCCGTTTTTGGTCGTGAACAACCGGCTGGGGATCGATGTTGATGATCTTGGGAGCCGGGCGTTTTTCTTCGACAGCCGGTTTGACGGTTACCTGGGGCTGGTGGGCCGGGTTGGGTACGACGCCGTGAATAGCGCCGCATTTGTGGCAGTAGACAAGCAGGAACATCCGCATGTCTTCGACCGCGAGCGAGTCGATACCACGGGCATTGCAATGGGGACATTTGGGTGTTGTTGACATCAGAGACCTCCGGTTCTAGTTACAAGTTAATAGAAGACCGTCGGCCTCTCCTCTCTTAGCAGTCAATCATCCATTTATTAAACAGATGGGTAGTACTGGACTCGAACCAGTGACCCCCTCGGTGTAAGCGAGGTGCTCTAGCCAACTGAGCTAACCACCCATAATAT
>JAGRCC010000842.1 GCA_020433785.1 Anaerolineae bacterium | reverse complement strand
AAACCCGCCGATCTCATCGGCACGCCGCATTTGAGTATGGTTGGCCCGTTGATTCAACTCAATGAGGCGCCGATCTTTACCTCCCCGGCCGATGTCATCCCCCTTAACGCCGACTTCGAGAATGAGTTGGACCTGATCGGCTATCGGGCTGAGGTTTTGCCGCAGTTAACTCCCGGCGGGCAGCGAGCCGGCCCGATTCTCCAACTGATGCTTTATTGGCGCGCCCCCAAAAAATCAAACTGGGATTACGCCCTCTCGCTGCGGCTAATCGATCTTAGTGGCCAAGAAATCTACAGAAAGGACGCCGCCCACCCCGTTTTATCCAGTTACCCGACGTCATTGTGGACGCCCGGCGAAGTGGTCGGCGATTATTACGAATTACCATTATCCCCTGATGCGGGGCCGTTAACATTGCATATCTTACCATACCGTTCCGAAGGATCCGGCGTCTGGCACAATTTAACCTTGACCGACACCGAACCGCCTCAAGAAGGTCTTTTCTTAGGTCCTTTTTCTGCGTCCGATGGGTTGTAGAATAGTGTTTATCGGATTTAAGGTGACAGTCACATAACACCCTAAATGTTAAGCGGGTTTGACCAATCACATTCTATATTTAGTCGCAAAAAGTGACTGTCACCCATTTCTGATAATGTCCAATGTTAAAGATGACAGATTATGTAGACAATCCGCTTAAGTCTGTGTATAATGAGCACGACCATTAATCATTGCCAATAGATTGATTGACTACGCGATAATTCTCTGATGAACAAAAAAGTAATAATCGACAGCCAGCGCATCGTATATGATGACTTTTTTCAGATTGAAGAAGCCTTTGTCCGGCGTACCCGGCTCGATGGCACATTAAGCGAACCGATTCGTATCCTTAATTTTGAACGCGGCAACGGCGCGGCCGCTTTAGTTTATAATACGGAAACCGAGCGCGTCATTTTAATTAATCAGTTCCGTTATCCGACGTATGCTAACGGCCAAGGCCCTGGTTGGATTGTGGAAGTAATAGCCGGCATGCTAAACCACGGTGAAGACCCCCAAGAGGCTATTCGCCGCGAAATTATGGAGGAAGTGGGTTATCAGGTCGATCAATTGACCCCGATTGCCACCTTTTATCCCTCACCCGGCGGCTCTTCAGAGTGTCTTTTCCTGTATTACGCCGAAGTCGATAATCGCCACAAGATAACGGACGGCGGCGGACTGGCGACCGAGCACGAAGACATCGAACTTGTCGAATATTCTCTGCCGGAAGCATGGCAGGCTCTGGCCGCCGGCCAAATTGTCGATGCCAAAACAATTATCGCCCTGATGTGGCTGCGTGAGAAGTTAAAAGAAACCTCATGAACCAATCTCAAAGCCAATCCTATGATGCCGGCCAATTCGAGCGCCCCTCCGTGACTACGGACGTGGTCATCTTTAGTATTCTGGATGAGATGCTAAAAGTCCTGCTGATCAAACGTAAGGTTTGGCCTTTTGAAGGCATGTGGGCCATTCCCGGCGGGTTTGTGCGCATGGACGAAAGTCTGGAAGAAGCGGCCTATCGCGAACTGGCCGAAGAGACCGGCGTGACCGACTCCGACGTTTATCTGGAGCAGCTTTACAGCTTTGGCGATCCGGAGCGCGATCCGCGTACCCGCGTCATTACGGTGGCCTATTTTGCCCTGGTTAGCGCCGATAAACTCAATCCTCACGCCGCCAGCGACGCCGCCGACGTCGGTTGGTTTTCGGTTTACGATCGACCCGCATTAGCTTTCGATCACGCCCAAATTTTAGATTACGCCCTGGAACGTTTGCGTTACAAGCTGGAATATACCGCCGCCGGCTTTCAACTGCTGCCGGAAACCTTTACCCTGCGCGAACTGCAAGATGCCTATGAAATTATCTTAGGCACCAAACTTGATAAAGGAAATTTCCGCAGCAAATTGCGCAAAACCGATGTCGTTGAGTCGACCGGCCACTATCGCAGCACCGGCGGGCGACCGGCGCTGCTCTATCGCTTCCGCGAAGACGCCGTGGCCGAAGTTAACGCCCGGCGTCTCTTCCCCTAAATCCAAACCTTAAAAATTCTTAGTGTGATATTGACAAAAACCTTTTTTTGAGTTATTCTTAGTGTAAGAATGACAATATTTCAATTGTCATTTTATTTTTATCAACAATTAGTGTGTTTTTTACTCTATTCACTCAATAAACGCTGTTGCACCACTCAATAAACTCATTACCTTTTTAACAGACGGGTGATAGCCTCTATTAAGACAACACCAGCAAAAAATTTGTCGGAGCGACAAAGCAAGCTTTGTCATACTCGCTGTCAGGTCAAAAAACTTTGACGCTCCAGACTTCTATTTTTATAGGAGAATTTACCATGACATTTATTATTGCCCTTTTCATCATTGCTATTATCGCGGCGGTCATTTATCGCCGGAAACAAACCGCCATCGTGGCCGAAGATTCGGTCGCTGTAACCGTAAATAAGGATGGTTTCGTCAAGCGGGTCCTGCCGTCCGGCCGACACCTGCTGCGGCCCTTTGAACGGGTTGACTTTACCGTTGAAACTAAAACCAAACTGGTTCAAAGCCGCGCCATCTCGATATCGACCGGCGACGGCATTGTAACCCATATTAATTGGTCCGGCACATACGCCATCGATCCGGCCCTTATTCCGGCAGCGGCTAATCGCAGCCAAAAGCTGCGCGGGCTGCCGAATGCCGAAAAAGCCATTGCCCGTCAGGTGGATATTAACCTGCGCAAACTGGTGGGCAGCCAAACCGTGAGCGATCTTTTTAACCCCGGCACGCGCGACCGCTTTGAGCGTCAATTGAGCCGACTGCTGGCCGATAAGCTTAAAGTCATGGGTATCATCTTTAACGGCATCAATTTGCAGGTGATCGAACTGCCCGGTGAAGTCGCTGAAGCCTTAAATAAGGCGAAAGCCATTGCAACCCTCGACCATACTATTCGCCAGCTCGATCCGACGACGCGAGAGGTTGTGCGCGGCGCATATCACCTGGATGAAATCTTACATTGGGATCAATATCTGCCGGTTCCCTCTCGCCGGACCATGCAACGGTTAGAAGAAACCAACGCCAATCGCATTTAGTTCCCGCTTAACCTTTAGCAAAAAGGGCTGCCATCGATTTGGTAGTCCTTTTTGCCTTATTTTGGTACTAGACAATTACTCCGTTTGATGATAGAGTAATTTGGTGAATCTAACTAATTGTGACAAAATAATTATCCGACCATTAATTAAAAACGGAAAATGAGTGTAAAATAACCGTTTTCGATTGGACCAAAATTTTCTTCCCCAGGAGAGTTGCCCATATAAGATTTTGGCACTATTTTCACGACTCACCGACATAGCAAACCGACTTACAATGTTGTGTCAACCAAGGGTAAGTATCACCCACGTTTTACCGCTTTATCCCACAGACCTTCACCTGCGAAAATTTAATTTTCCCAAATTTCGGTAAACAACGAGCTAGGGATAGCAAATAGCTCTTCGTGACGTCGATCGGCTGGTTTGTGGCAAAACACCTAATGTGCCTATGCGCAATTGAGAATATGGAGGAACAGATGCTATTTGAGAACGTTAGGATTGAGGCTGTCGAGTACGAGTTAGCCCCGCATCGGGTGACATCGGCCGACCTCGAGGAGCAATTCTCCGAAACACTGGCTCGACTACAAATACGACCAGGTATTTTGGAAAATTTATCAGGAATTCACGAACGTCGCTTTTGGGACGTTGGCACCCAACCCAGCAACATTGCCACCCTGGCGGCGCGTAAAGTTATAGAAACAGCCGGCATTGATCCCAAAGATATTGGCTGTATGGTCAACACCTCAGTCATGAAGGACTATATTGAACCCTCCGTGGCCAGCTTAATTCACGGCAATCTCCAATTACCTTCCAGCTGCATGAATTACGATATCGGCAACGCCTGTTTGGGGTTTGTGAACGGCATCTTTAATATCGGCCTGATGATTGAAGCCAAGGTAATCAAATATGGGCTGGTTGTGGCCGGAGAAGCCGGCCGGGGGCTGATTGATACCACCATCACCCGTTTGCAGCAAGCCGACGTGACCAAGCAGGATTTTATGGAAAATATTGCCACGCTGACCCTGGGTGAAGGGTCGGTCGCGATGATTTTGAGCCATAAAGACATCGCCAAAACCGATCATCGGATTAACGGGGCCGTAAGCATGGCCGCCAGCGAACACAACCAATTATGCGTAGCTAATTCCAGTATTATGCGCTCGTACCCCGGCAAGTTGATGAGTGCCGGGGCCAGCTTAATTAGCAAAACCTGGAAACTGGCCAGTAAGACCCTGGAACGCTGGAGCGACGACCAAATTGCTTTGTACGCGCCCCATCAAGTCAGTACCAATAATACCCTGGCCGTCATCAAAGCCATTGGGGCCACACGCTCGAAATTCAAATTAACCTTTCCCTGGTTAGGCAACACCGGCCCAGTTGGCTTGCCGACCGCCCTGGCGATGGCCAATGAAGAAGGCTTAATCACCTCCGGCGACCATATCTGCCTGATGGGCATCGGCAGTGGCTTGAATTGTATGCTGATGTCGGTCACGTGGTAGAAGGTCAAAATTCGTGAAATAAAAAACGGTCTGAATTGCATCAGACCGTTTTTTTTCATTTTCGCCAAACGTCTAGACAATCACTAAATTATCGCGGTGAATGGCTGTTGGGCCATAATCAAAGCCTAAAATACCGGCTATCTGTTCCGATCGACGGCCGCAGATCGCTTGCAGATCATCGGCTTTGTAATGGGCCAAACCGCGCCCAATTTCCTGCTGCTGTGGGTTGAGAACCTGAATCGGCTCGCCCCGTTGAAAATCACCCCGCACCCCGGTCACCCCAACCACCAATAGGCTTTTGCCCTGATTGACCACGGCATCAGCCGCTCCATTGTCCACCACCAGCGCCCCGTGCGCGGCTTCGGCCAGAATCCAGCGTTTACGGCTTTCCACCCGGCTAAACTGGGTCGGGAAGCGCGTGCCAATCGATTCGCCGGCGGTGACGCGCAAAATCACGTCCGGCTCGCTGCCCATGGCAATAACCACATCGGTGCCGGAACGCGTGGCTAATTCGGCTGCTTCTATTTTGGTGCGCATCCCCCCCGTGCCGATATCGCCCATACTACCGCCGGCAATGGCCCAAATGGTCTCGTCGATTAACGGGACGTGCTCAATGAGCTGGGCGGTGGGATCTTTGCGGGGATCAGCCGTAAATAGGCCCGGCTGGTCGGTTAAGATGATCAACAGATCGGCTTCGACCAAATTGGCCACCAGCGCCGATAAATTATCGTTATCGCCGACTTTGATCTCATCCACCGCGACCACATCGTTTTCATTGATGATGGGGATTAGCCGATTTTGTAACAGCAGTTGAAAGGTGTTGCGCGCATTGAGATAGCGCGTCCGGTTGGCCAGATCGGCCCGGGTGAGCAGCGCCTGGGCGGCAATCAAACCGTACATCTCGAAGATTTGCTGGTAAAGCGACAGCAGGTGGCCCTGGCCCACCGCGGCCAGCATTTGTTTGTGGGGCACATCTTTATTCTGCGACAATTTGCCCACGGCCAGCACTTCGCGGCCGGTAAAGATGGCGCCGGACGAAACTAAAATCGGCTGGTGGCCCTGCCGGCTCAAACCGGCAATCTGGCGAGCCAAATCGATCAGATAGGGGCGATAGAT